>JAUVCD010000788.1 GCA_030590865.1 Myxococcales bacterium
GCCCTGCACGATGGACGCAGAATGCCTCTCGGGGATCTGCGCCGATGCGCCGACCACCCAAGACCCGACTCGGCTGGTCTGCTGCAACGACTATTGTGGGGCCGAGTGCGAGTCCTGCAGCGGCGAGCTCAACGTCCCCCAATCTGACGGGCTCTGCGCGGCCATCGTGGACAACCACCAGCTGCCCCAGAAGTGTCTGGACGGCGCGACCGACCAAACACCGGGCGACGACGACGTGGAGGTGCATACGGCCTGCAATGGCCTTGGCGGCGTCAAGGTGACGGGCACGACGGTATGTACGCCCAACACCTGCAACGGCGACAACAGCGCCTGCTCAACAGGTTGCTCGACTGACGCCGATTGCTCCGACACCGGTTGGTGCAACCTCGACGCTGGCACCGGCGGATCAGGCGGCAGCGGCGGCGCGGGCGGCAGCGGCGGCGCCGGTGGCAATGCCGGCGGGGCTGGCGGTTCTGGCGGCGGTTCCAGCAGCGACGGCCAATGCAGCCCGAAGGGCGATCCCGGCGAAGCTTGCGACATTCTGGATGGCCGTCAGTGTCTCTCAGGCCACTGTGTGGACGCGGTCTGCTGCGACGTGGCCTGTACCGGCCAATGTCAGGCATGCGACACGGCCAACAACCCCGGTACCTGCAGCAACGTCGGCACCACCGACGCTCCGGAAGCAGTCCATATCAACGCCGATGGCCTCAACCCGCGCTCTGAGTGCACTGGCGCGGCAACCCAATGTGGCGGCCACTGCACCGGCATCAACCCCAACGCCTGCGACTATCCCAGCAGCAACGAGGAGCTGGCCGCTCCGCTATGCAGTTGCCCGGACACCGATTGCGTGGTGGGTCCAGCCACCGAGACTCACTCGCGCTGCGATGGCGCTGGATCTTATACCGAGGTAGGCGAGAGCTGTGGTGGCTTCCGTTGCGCCGACGCCAACCTCTGCAAGACGACCTGTAGCTCCGACGACGACTGCATCCTCGACTTCATTTGCGAAGAGGAGGCCTGTGTCGAGCTTACCGGCCCGAGCTGCGACGGCGAGCACACGGTGCGCCTGCCCAAGGCATCGGACCTCGATTGCACCCCCTTCGGCTGCAGTGGCGATGCCTGCCTGACCCAGTGTCAGTCGGTAGATGACTGCGTGGCCCCAGCGGTGTGCGACGCAACAGGGGACTGTGTGGGCCAGCTGTCCGCCCCCGATGTTCCAGGCTGCTCATGTCACCTGATTGGGGTGACCTCTGGCTCATCGAGCCATCCCCGCTGGGCTTGGTTGCTCGCCACCCTGGCGCTCACCGGCAGTTTGGTCCGCCGGCGTCGCAGGTCGCCGTAGACAGGTCGCCGTAGGAAAGCGAAGCACAGCCCATTTCGGCGCCGCGCCACGAGTGGTAGACCCCCTCTCGTGAATCGAACAAGCCTCTGCTACGCCGCGTTCGCCATTGCTGTCGTCGGTTGCTCGTCGCCGCCACCACCCCCGGTGGAGGCCGCACCTGAACCGACCGCCAAGCCCACCGCTGCCCCGACCGCCAAGCCCACAGCCGAGCCGAAGGTCGAGCCGCCCAAGCCGGTCGAGCCGCCGACGCTAGCGGACATCAAACGTCCCGCAGCGCCCAAAGAGCTCGAAGCCGCGGGCAAGGCCCTGGCCGAGAAGAAATGGCAAGGCTGTATCGACGCCTTGGACGCCAAGAAGGATGTCCTCGTCCAGGCGGCCGTCGACATTCGCGTGCGAGCGCTGGCCATGCGCGGCCTGGCTCAGGTGATGCTCGAGGACCCCAAGAAAGCGGTGATCCAGTATCGCAAGGTCCTGAACTACTTCGGGACCGCCGCCAAGAAGCTCGAGGGGCAGATTGGCAAGAAGGACGAAGCGGCCTTCAACAAGCGCCTCGAAGCGATGAACAGCTCCTTCGCCGAAGCGCTTTTCTACCTGGCCGAGGAGAAGCGCGCCAAGGCCGCTGCCATCGAGCTGGCACCTTACGATGGCCCTGCCGCGGCCCCGAAAGTGAAGAAGCACTTCGACATCAAGGTGGCCCAGTGGGTGCGACTGCGCCAAAGGGCCGTCGACAGGGCCGCCAAAGAGTACGGCAAGCTCGAGTCGCTCAAGCCGAGCCCACCGGCAGCCTGGGCCGTCGCCGCCGCCGGACGAGTGGCGCTGATGCGGGCCGAATTTGCTGACGCCCTGGCCGCCAACAAAGCTCCAGAAGACTGGGCGAAGGCGGCGCCAGCACCGGCACCGACCGCGGCTGACGGTGGCGCACCTGCGCCGGCCGAGAACCCGGGCAAGCTGGCCTTCGAGCAGTTCAAGACCTCTCTCGACGCGGCCCTCGAGCCGCTCTTGACCCAAGCCCGAGAGGCCTTCCAGAAGTGTGACGAGCAAGCCTCGGCGGACGTCAAGGACGACGCCTCAGCCAAGTACTGCAAGGGCTGGCTCGAGGGTCACAAGTAGCCTGGGTCGTGACTTGAGAGTCGCGACTCGTGGCTCGAAACTCGTGACTCGAAAGTCGAGAGTCCCAGGGTCACACCAGCATGCGAATGCCGTGACTGGTGTCCTTGGTGCCGATCTCGAGCGCTGCTGAGGTGGTCGTGGCGTCCAAGGGCGGACGGCCCTTCACCTCGAGTCGGATGCGACCGTTGGCGATTTTCGAGTTGAGACAGTGGGTCATGCTGCCGTCGGGACTCTCGTAGTAGAGGCCGGCAAACTCGGCGGTGGCGGCCTCTAGCTCACCTTGGACGCGAGCGAGCTTGCTTTCGGCGCGGAAGCTCCAGCGTCGCGGCGTGATCTCGCCTCGGGCGCGGATCAGCTGCAGTGGACTGTTGAACTCGTAACGCACGCCGTGGTGCCAGACACAGACCACCGTCAGCGGTGGCGCCAGCACCGGTCCGATCTTGATCCGGGCGGTGACCCCTTCGAGCAGCAGCTCTTCTTCCCCCTCCCACTGGTTGCAGTGGCCCCAACCATAGAGCTCAGCGTGGCGCTTGCCCCAGTTGTGGCCTTGCATCCCTCTCCAGCCGTCGACCTCGATTTTCTGCCCGTTGACCGAGTAGTGGCCCGTGTAGCGCGAGTCAGGGTGGGGGGTGACGAGCTTCGAGGTCGGCAACGGGCCAGAATACATCTTGGGATGAGGGAACGGCACGAGCGCAGCCCCGTCAGTCGTAAAATCGAGGGCGAACTCGATGTCCTGTCCCCCGCTGCGCACAGCGCCTTGCACACGGCCGTCGCGAAAGTTGGCTTCAGCGACGGCAACGTCGAGCCGGTGGCGTGAGAAGCTGGCCTCCCGATAGGGAATGACCTGCTTGGCGCCCACGGGCTCGGCGCCTCTTTCGAAGGCGATGGCCCAAGCCTCGGCGACCGGATCGGTACCGTCCAAGCGCTCCAGAATCGTGGCCTTGAGCCACAGCGCTCGGTCCCCTGACGGATCGTTGAGCTTGAAGAAGTAACTCTCTACGTGTCCCCGGCCGTTGGGCTCGAATCGTGCGGCGTTCCAGTCTTTGTCCATGGCTGCCACCCCTCTTAGCGGTTTGTACTTGCAGAAACGGGCTTCTTTTCGTAAATTCTGTGTGTACAGAATTTATAGAATTTACCAGCCCTGAGCATCACGGAGCATTACCGATGAGCGCCAATTCTGCCACGACTGCGGCCGTCGCCGTAGACGATCTTGTCGCCACTGATCCCGCCAGCGGCGACGCTGCGGTACAATCTCATACCGCAGTGCGTCAACCGGTAACTCTCTCGGAACGTGAACGTGCCATCGTGAGCGCGCTGGCCGAGGCCGCTATGCCCGCCGGCCATGGCATCGAGGGCGGTGGATCGGTCACCATCGAGCGCCTCGAGCGCTTCCTGTCCGGCGGCGGGCGGGCATTCTTGAACGGCGTGCGCTCCGGGTTGTGGGCCACCGAGCTGTGGACCGTGCCCCGT
>JAUVCD010000045.1 GCA_030590865.1 Myxococcales bacterium
AATCTGCTCGGGCGACGCGTAGCCGGCCCAGCGCACGTCTCGGGCTAGCGGGTCGACAGCGCCCATGACGCCGGCCGCACCAAGCTCCATGATTCGTGCCCGGCCCCCACGGGTGATGAGGATGCTCTCCGGGCGCAGCCCCCCATGGGCCCAGGCAGGGGCGAGCCGTCCACCGGTGGCGACCAGGGCATCGAGCAGATCGATGGCGATGGAGGCGGCCACAGGCGGAGGGACCGGCTTCCGCGCCAGGGTCGCCTTGGACAACATGGATGCCAGCAGTTGTCCCTCCTCGTAGTGGCTGACGACGGCGTGGCCACCACCGCCATCGAGCTCGGGCAGATCCAAGTGCGGGAGAATGCTGTTGTGCTCGTAGGCTGCCGCCCAGTCCACCACCTGTTTCAGTCGCTTAGCGGTGCGAAGGCTGCGGACCCGGAAGCTGCGCAAATAGGCCACCCGGTTGCCGCAATGAGCGACCCACAGCGATGCGGCGAGGTTCTTGTCGAGTGGACAGATCAGCGACCAGTCGCCCACTGGCGTGCCACGCTCAAACAGGTCCGCAAGCGATCTCGGCATGCCTCACCCTCCGTCGGACGCTCTCAGACCGAGCTTGCGGCGGCAAGCGGCGATCGCTTTTGTCCGTTTACTGAGGAGAAACTCCCCGCTTGGGGGTCGGCTAATTAGCCGATATCCCTTGACGCTCGGCGCTGTCCGGAGGAGCACTCGGCCCGTTGTGGGTGTCATGCACGGCCTAGCTCGCAGTGCAGCAGCATTGCTGTTGCTCGCGACCAGCTGCGCTACCGGTCAGCGGCCGGTGGCTCACCAGCCAAGCGCTGGCCAGGTGCTACAGCCTATGGCTGCGCCGGCGGCGATTGAGCTTGTCAGCGCCGATCTGACCGTCCAGGGCGACCTGCCAGCGGCCGCGACCCTCTCGGTCCCACGTTCCGAGGCCGCGGCCACTGCGCTGGGTGCGGTGTCCGCTGCACCAACCGACGAGCCCCTGTCAGACGATGAAATCGCTCGACGTGTTGCCGAAGACCTCTCGTCCTTGGGCGCCATGTCGCTGGGACGACCGAATGCCGGCGCGATCATCAATGCGGTGCAGATGCCTGAGGGCGAAAACTGGGAGCTGGTCACGCCTTATCGCTCCTGGGCCACCCCAGAAACGGTGGGCTACTTGATCGCGGCCATCGAAAAGGTCAACGCTCAATTCCCGCCGTCTCACAAGCTCTACATCGGGCACCTGAGTCGCGAGCATGGCGGTCCGCTCCGACCCCATCGCAGCCACCAGTCAGGCCGGGATGTCGACACTAGCTACTACTACCGGCTTGATCGCAATCCGGGCTGGTACCAACGAGCCAGTGCCTACACCCTCGACTTGCCGCGCACCTGGGCCCTGGTAAGGGCGTTGGTGACCGAAACGGACGTCGAATATCTCTTCATCGACCGGTCAGTGCAGCGTCTCCTGAAGAAGTATGCGCTCGAGGTCGGCGAGAACCGGGCATGGCTCGACCGCATTTTTCAGCTCGGGTCACGGGAGCCTGAGCCCATCATTCGGCACGCCTGGGGCCACGTCACTCACATCCACGTGCGTTTCCACAACCCCCAAGCTCAGCAGCTAGGCGTTAGGGCCTATGATGCGTTGCGGGCCCAACGGCTGATTGGGTCTAAGTTTGGCTATGCCCGGTACCGCGCCGAGGGTGGCGAGACGCTTACCGCCATGGCCAAACGCTATGGCACCACCGACGAGATCATCGCCCGCGCCAACGGTCTGCGTAACATCCGGCTCAGGGCGGGACGGGTCTACTCCATCCCCTACCGTGGCCGAGTGCGGCGCGTCGCCGAGGTCGTGATTCCATCGCGCCGTCAACCCCCTGAGCCAGGCGGGGCCAGCCGCTCCCGCAGTGTAGCTGCCCCCGAAGGCGGCGGTCGCTAGGATCCTAGCCCAAGGGCGGCCGCGTTCTTGTGCGGGGTCGCCTTAAGGGGTGTGGCCTTCGGTGCGTCCCGGAAGCTCAACGGCGATCAGCTGGGGCGCCACGCGCCGTCCGATGGCGCTGTACCACCAGCTCTTCACCCATCCAGGCTGTGCCAGGCGACGGTGCTCCTCTCGTCCGGCAATCACCAGATAATCCCAGCGGGAGCCACGGGTCGAGCGGAGCCGCGGGTGGACCGTGCGGAGCACGACCGAACGTTGATCGAAGGGGAGGGCCAAGATGTTCTGACGGTATTGGTGGGTCATATCCCACTGATCATCGGCGTTGGACAGATAGAGGACTCGCACCGGCACACCCAGCTGTTTCGCGCTGCGAGCAATAGCCGGCATCACCTGGTCAGTGAGCAAGTTGCCCTTGCGGATGGCGATGCGTCCCTGGGTGTGGAGCTTGCGAATGTAGGCGTAGTGGTTCGGGTTGCGCAGCCACCCGAAGCGGCCAGCCGAGCTGCTGGGCGCAGCGGACCGTGCGTAGAGATCGCGCAGCGGCTCTCGTACCCGGCCCAGCAACTCGATGGTGGCGGCCTGTTCGGAGGGCAGCTGGCTGAGGGATGCTCGTACCAGCTTGCGAGTCTGAGCGGCCCTAGCGTCGCTGAAGGCCTCCACCAAGTCGGCGGTCGTCGCCGCGTCGAGGATGACCGCGCGGAGGATGTAGTGCAGTCGTACGACGGTGGGGTCGTAGTCGAAGATCCAAGCCCAGCGGCTGCGCGCGGCGCTGATGAAGTTGAAGCTCTGGTCGGCGCCGATACCGACGTAGGCGCCGCCGACGTTCTCGATGTAGGGCCGCCAGAGGTGTTGCTCTGCTTCGTTGCTGGCGATGTAGCTGAAGGGCTCACGGCAATCGGCGGCGGCGCCGCCCCGCTGGTCACAGACCGGCACCTGAAAGATGTCAGAGTCGTCGACCACCGCGTTGAAGCGCTCGCGCTGTTGCTGGCTCGGGGGACCTGGTGCCGGCGGCTCGGTTGGCGGATCACTGCTGGACAGTGGTGGCCAGGTGGCCAGCAGGGCGTAGCTAGACGCACAGCGGACGCTCAGTCGGTGCATGCCGCTCTCCGGGTGCTCGGGCCGACGCCACGAGCCTCGTGCGTGGCTCGCGGGCCAGAACCACGAGCCCCCTTTCAATAGCCGCATCTTGCTCAGCGAGCAGAAGGGGGCGCCGGCACAGGGGCCTTGTGGGTCTCGTCCTCGGCAGGCCTCTCCACAGGCGCCAGGGCAGCCGTCGTAACAGGCGCTCGACCAGTCGTTGACCCACTCATATCCGTTGCCAGCCAGGTCGTGCACCCCGAAGGCGCCGGCCGGCAGACTCCCCACCGGGCGCGTCGACTTGGGGCTGCAGCCCCCTGTGTGGGCAAGTTGGCAGCTCGGAGGCTCGTTGCCCCAGGGGTAGCGCCAGCCCCGCTCGCCGCCTCGAGCGACTTTTTCCCACTCCGCTTCGGTGGGCAGTCGTTTGCCCGCCCAACGGCAGTAGGTATTGGCGAGCGTCCAGCTGAGGCCGACCACCGGTTGGTCCGGGGCGGCGAAGTCGGTGGCCGCGGGGAGGCGCCGAGCCGGGTCACAGGTGCCGCTGGCTACACATTGGTCATAGTCGCGATTGGTGGTTTCGAAGCGGTCGAAGTAGAAGGTGCTGAGCTCCACGGTGTGAGCAGGTCGCTCGAGGCGCCCCTGGCTGTCGGCACCGACCACCGCGCTGCCCGCCGGAATGCAGACCATCCCTTTGGGAGGCGGGACACAGATCGACTGTTGCGACCCGGTCGGCGGAGCGGGCTCGTGGTGGGGGACACTTGCGGTGGCGCCGGTGGTGATGGGGGCCGAAGATCTCGCGCTCCCCGGTGCGGTGCTGCCCTCACTTGGGGGGTGCGGACCCACCTCGGCATCCCCAGCTCTGCTCGATCCGCAACCGGGCACCACTGCCAGCGCCACCGGCCAGAGCCAGCGTCCGAGTCGGTTCAAGACCCCGTCTCCTGAGGCAGGATCACCGGACGGTTCACCCCGATGCGCTCGAGCACTGCGCTGGCCTCGGCCACAGTGGCCGGACGGGGTGTGCTGCGGTTCTCGATGATGACCACCGACAGTTCCATTCGCTCGACCACCGCCCCTGAGCTCGAGCCATCGGTCGCTTCGGCAGCGCGCAGGGTCGTGTCCACCATCAGCCCCTGACGGGTGGCGAGTGGCTCATGGTCGAAGATGAAGTTGCCAAGGGAGTAGAAGATCGGCTTGCCTCGGTAAATCTCGACCGCCTGGGCGACATGGGGATGGCTGCCAAAGACCACGTCGGCGCCCAGATCGATGGCCTGGCGCGCGAAGCCTCGTTGGGCATCATCGATCTGCTCGAGGTACTCCCGTCCGGCATGCATCGCCACCACCAGGTAGTCGACCTTGGGACGGAGGGCCGTGATGGTGGCCTCCAGTTGTTTGCGCTGGTCGATCCGGGCGACATAGGGATTGCGGGATTGACCGCCGTCGTTGACCGCTGCGTATGAGGCACCGAGGAAGCCGACGCGAATGCCGTGCCGTTCCATCACCGCAGGGAGCCAGGCAGCGGCGTTGTCCATGCCGGCGCCCACGTGGTGAATGTCGTGATCATCCAGATGACCGAGGGTGAAGCGCAGGCCCGCCACGCCCTGGTCGAGGGCGTGGTTGTTGGCCAAACTGAGCACTGAGACGCGGTGCTCGACCAACCCCTGGATGTGGGCAGGCGGCGTGTTGAAGTTGTGGGCCGGTCCAATGCTGAACCGATCACTGCTCGAGAAGGGGGACTCGAGGTTTCCGAAGGTAAAATCCACGGCGGTCAGTCGGGTCGCCAGCGGGCCGAAAGGCAACAACAGATCCCCACGCTGCCGCATCGCCTGGGCGACTCTGCGGGAGAGCATGATGTCGCCGACGGCCAGAAAGCGCAGTGAGGGCCGTTGTTCAGGGCCAGTGACCGCCCGGCTCGAGCCGGGCTCCACGGTGCTCGCAGGATCAGCGCTAGCCAGAGCGGTCAGCCTCGCTGGCTCGCTGGGGCTAGCGGCGATGGTGGTGGGCGGCTGCTCAGCGGGCGGCGTCGGCGATGGTCGTCCCTGGGGGCCGCAGCCACTGCTCAAGGTCGCAGATAGCGCCAAGAGAATGGCTCGCGAGGCGGCGCGAGGGCGCCATTTGCGGCGAGGCGACACGGTCGCGGTGATCATTGGTGGTCCTACCCCGAGCTGTCAAATTGCCGACCAACCAGGGCACGACAGCTGCTGGCCTTCAAACCCAGCGACCCCTACCATCGAGCGCTCGTGTCGGCCTCCGATTCATCATCTGCCCAGCGCGCCCCGCGGCTCGGCGCCGGGCTCCGATCCAAGGCTGCCCGCGCCGTGCTGGTGTTGGCGGTGTTGGTGACTTTGCCCTACGCGATCCCCGGGGCGGGTCGCTTCAGGTTGCTGACCGCACTTCCTGAAGACAGTGCCCTCTGGGGTCCGTCGGAGGAGCGGGAGCCGCCGGTCGGGGAGGTCGAGGTACCATCAGCCTCAAAGCTCGCCACGGCCCAACCGGAGCGGGTTGACCCTGTGCCTGGGGCGGCAGGCAGCGCCGCGCCCTTGGGCGACGGCGAGCGGGCGCCCGTACCGATAGTCGATCCCAGCGGCCATGGGCTCGATGCCTTCTATGGGGCCCTGACGCGGGTCGAGAGCGGTCAGGCTGGCGGTGGAGGCCTGGCCCGCATCAGCTTCTGGGGCGATTCCAACGTGGCCAGCGATCTGGTGACCGCCTGGCTTCGCCGTAAGCTGCAAGCACGGTTTGGCGACGGCGGTCATGGGTTCGTGCTCCCGGCCAATAGTGACGAGTACTACATCCACAACGACGTCGAGCGGTCCGCCTCGACCGGGTGGCGTGTCAGTCGCATCGTGGGACCTTTGGCGGCTGATGGGTTCTACGGGTTGGGCGGGGCGTCGTTCCGGTCGCGCTGGAGCGCCGACTTCACGCGTCTGGGTACCAGTGACCGTGGCGCGGTGGGCGGCAAGGTGAGCCGCTTTGGTATCGACTATCTGGCCCATCCCGAGGGGCCGAAGGTGGACGTGATCGTTGATGGCAAAGTCCATGAGGTGCTCGACAGCCAGGCTGCTCGAGCCCAGGGGAGGGTGAGGCTGGTGGAGCTTGCTGACGGCCCCCATCAGCTCGAGCTGCGTCCTCGCCAGACCGGGCTGCGGCTGTTCGGGCTATGGCTCGAGCGAGATGGCCCTGGCGTCGTGCTAGATGCCCTCGGCCTGGCGGGAGCCAAGGTCCGCTACCTGAGCCGCATCGACCGAGGGCACTTTCACCGTCAGCTGGCACTCCGTGCGCCTCACCTCTGGGTGCTCAACTATGGCGTCAATGCGGGGCAAGAGGGCCTTCAGTTCCCGCTAGCGGACTACCAACGGACCATGGTCGAGGTCGTCGCTAGCATGCGAGAGGCGCTGCCTGAGGCGTCTTGCTTGATCGTCTCGCCCAATGACCTGGCTTGGAAAACGCCGCAGGGTGATTATCTCAGCAAGCAGATCATTGCTGAGCTGGGGGCCACCCAGCGGCAGGTGGCCGCGGCATCGGGCTGCGCCTTCTGGGACCTGTACCAGGCGATGGGCGGGCCAGGCTCGATGGGGCGCTGGATCGAGCAAGAGTTGGCGCGGCCTGACATGTTGCATCCCACCGCAGCAGGTGCCGAGCTGCTCGCCCGGTGGTTGTACTTGGCGCTGATGGAGGGCTTGGCCGGCTACCAGCACCGGTCCAGGGCCTCAGTGGACGGTGGTCAGAACTGAAAATAGACGAAGGGTACGGCCTGGGTGACCGAGGCCTCGTGGAGCACCACGGCGACTGCGAAGAGGCAGACCCCCTGAACCGCCGCAGGCAAGCACGTGAAGCTCCGCCGTATGGCGACGACGCGTTGCTCAGGCAGGGCGTGGGACCCCAAGCCCACGGCTAGCAAGAGGAGCACGACCCACGACAGGTTGGCGTTGGTGAGGCTCAGTGAGCCGATGCGCTCGAAAATGACCATGGCCTGGGAGAAGCTCTCAGCTCGGAAGAAGATCCAACACAGGCAGACGTAATGGAAGGTCAAGATGACCTTGAGGGCTCGGCCCATGACAGACGGATCTGCGTCGCGCCCTGGGCGCAGCGCTCCCGGCCGCTGTTGCAGCGCTCGCGTTACGGCCAGCCCCAACCCATGCAACAGACCCCAGAAGACGAAGGTCCAAGAGGCGCCATGCCACAGCCCGCCGAGCAGCATGGTGATCATCAAGTTGCGGTAGGTCTTGAGACGGCCCTGGCGGCTCCCTCCCAGAGGGATGTAGAGATAGTCACGCAGCCAGGTCGACAAGGAGATGTGCCAGCGGCGCCAGAAGTCGGTCAGGCTCTGGGCTTGATAGGGGGCGGCGAAGTTCTTGGGAAATCGCACGCCGAGCAGCAGTGCCGACCCGATGGCAATGTCCGAATAGCCCGAGAAGTCGCAGTAGATCTGCACGGCATAGCCGTAGACCGCTGCCGTGACCTCGAGCGCCGAATAGCTTTGAGGATGATCGAAAACCCGATCGACGAGCTGCACGGCTAGCTGATCGGCGATCGCCACTTTCTTGAGCAGGCCCACGGCGATGAGAAAGAGCCCTTCGCCGCTTTGCTCATCGGTCAGTGACGGCGGACGGGACAACTGGGGCAGCAGATCCCCTGCCCGAACGATCGGGCCCGCCACCAGATGAGGGAAGAAGGAAACGAACAGCAGGTAGCGCAGATAGCTGTCGTGGGGGCGGAGGCGACGGCGGTAGACATCGAAGACGTAGCTCATCGATTCGAAGGTGAAGAACGAGATCCCCACGGGGGGAAGCAACCGGGTCACCGTGGCGGCACCTTCCGCCGCCGCGGTGGGGTCGACCAGGGTGCGCAAGCTCGCCAGGTTCTCCAACAGGAACTGGTCGTATTTGAACAGGCTGAGAAAGCCCAGGTTGAGCACCATGGTGCCGATCATCAACAGCCGTCGGCGCCCCTGGTCCTCTTGTTTTGCGATGGCGCGAGCGAGGAGGAAGTCGACGGTAGCTGAGCCGAACAGCAGGGGCAGGTAGCGCCAGTTCCAGTGAGCGTAGAAGCCGTAGCTCGCCACCAGCAACAGCACGATTCGCAGCCAGCCTCGTGCCCAGCGAGCCGCCGCCCAGGAGGCGATGAACACGGTGGAGAAGAAGATGGCGTAGTCGACAGAATTGAAGAGCACGTCGGTGCGACGCTACACCATCAGCTCCAGTCTCGGGGGCGTCTCGGCCCGCGGCTCGCCCACCGTGGTCGGCAGCGCGCTCAGCGGGCGTGAAGCGTCACTTCGTAGGCCGCCTCCCGGGGCGGGCCGACGTCGGGATCGAAGGGGTTGCTGCGGTCATCGTTACCCAAGCTCGTCCCGACGATGAGCAACCCGGCGGCGTCGCCCAGGTCGTTGATGGTTTGTTGGGCGAGGTGTTTGCCGAAGACGCCTCCGATCGTGGAGCGCCCGATCTCGCGGCCCTCGGCGTCGACCCGCACCAGGCACCATTGGAACACGAAGGACTCTTCCCATTCGGCCACGAAGAGCACGCCACTGTGGGGCTCGGCCTTGGCCAGATCGAGCCACAGGTAGGTTGCTCCAGTGGGTTGGACGGGCCTGAGGGGGCCCACCCGGCGTGGGAGCGAGTCATAGCCCACTGACCATTCGAAACGCACTCGTCCCAGGTCACCAAAGCGCTCGGTGTCTGGCAGATGAGCGCCGTCGCTGCGACTGCCGACGAAAGCGCGAGCTACGGCGAAGTCGGTGAGCAGATCTCCGAATTGCTCGCCTCGTCGGGGCAAGACTTCGCGGAGGGCGTCGAAGATGTCCGGCTCGTTGCGCCAATGGGTGGCAACAGCGGGGGTGTGCTGTGTGCTGGTGGCGATGAGTCCACTCATCACCGCCCCAGGTTTGCCGACTCCATAGGTTGCGTCGAGATAGGAGGAGAGCAGCATGGTGCCCTCGAAGCGGTCCGGGTGGCCGACCGTGAGGGCCAGCTCTGGGGTTCGCTGGAACCGATCGATGGCGGCGGCTTCGAGGGGGTGACAGGGCGAGATCAGCGAAGCGAGGTAGCTGGAGTGCAGGGCCAGGGTTCCGCTGTGTTGGGCCGCGTCCAAGCCCAGCAACACCCCTTGGGCGAGCGCTCGGGTGAGTCCCGAGGCGGCAGCGCAACGTGGGCCTGGCGGGTCGGCAGGCAAGATCGCGAAGGCGCTGGTCTGGTCTACGCTGGTGGTGGTGAGCCGTGGGTCGGCGTAGCTGCTCGCGGTGCTTGCCGTCTTCAGCAGGTAGAGGTCGAAGGCGTGGTTGCCTCCCAAGTCGCCATCATCACGGGGGCCAGGGAGCCCCAGGGCGCGCAGCGCCTGGAGGGCATGTTCGGCGACCCGTAACGTCTCAGTGACTGCGGCTGAGTCCAGGCTGCGGAAGGCCGCCCGGTCGGCATGAACGCAGACCGACTCACGAAAGGAACAGGCCAGCAATTGCGTCTTTGCGGGGCGCTCGACGATCGCGCTGACCGGCCGCTCTGGTGTCGGCCAGCGCTGCTCGTCGCCCCGGGCGGCTCCACCCCACAGTAGGGTCGTGGTCACCACCATCGCCTGGGCGATCATGGTGCTGCGCCGGGAGGTTTGGTGCCGTCCGGTGGCGTGGGCAGGCTGTCGCGTTCGACCGGTCAAGGGTGAACCGTCTGGCGCAGCCCCCGGATCTGGGAGCCGCAAAACCCTGCGCTGAGAGTAGCACTCCGCCGGCGTCAGGAGCCGTTCATTTGACAGGGCAGAGCACAAGACCGTAAAACCAGCGGAACGGGATGAGTGCCTTCAATCCAAGCGAAGCAGTGACGTTTGACCTCGCTTTTGGTCACGTACACTTGGACGGCGCGCCGTCGCGCGTCATGGTGCCAGCTGATGCTCTGCTCCAGCTGTGTCAGGCGGCCGGAGCCGGCGAGTCGGCCGATCTGGCTCATGCCATAGGTGAAGCGTTAGGGCGACGAGTGGCGGTGCGCATGGCCGTTGGCAACGACGAGCGTCTCGCCGCGGTTCGGTCGGCCGGGCTCGATGCGGTGGTGGAGCAGCTCGCTGGCGAGCTAGCCTTGATCGGCATGGGCGCCCTCAGCGCCGAGCGTTGGGGCAAGGCGCTGGTGTTGGTCATCGACCAATCGCCCTTTGGTGAGGCGGGAGATGACTTCCTCGCCGAGGTGCTCCAGGCCGCCGTTCATGCTCTCGTCGAAACCGCCCAGAGTCGTCTCGTGCCCCTGGCTCGCGAAGGGGTGAGGGTGCGCTTCTTGGTGGTATCCGGTCAGGCGGTCGAGGCGGTGCGCTCCCGGCTGGCACGAGGTGACCATTGGGGCTCGGTGATCGCGGCCCTACATCCCGGAGGGCCGACCTCATGAGCAGCCCACAGAAGATTGCTGCCCTCGAGGGCTTACTCGAGCGAGTCCGACGGAATCGCAACCAGCCGCGCACGCCCTTGGCGGTGGCACCCGCGCCGCTCCCAGCTCCCACTGCAGCCCCCGCTGCGGCGGCTGCGCCTAAGATCGAGATTGCGGACGATACGCCGGAGATCGTCATCGAAGAGGAAGAGCTGCTGTCGCCGGCGCCCACCTCTGAGCCTGCAACGCATCCCTCTGAGGTAGGTCCCGCTGTGGCACCACCCGAGCAGCCCGTCGTTGCTCCGCCGGTGTTTGAAGCCGCCCCGACGCCTCCGGCGCCAGCGGTGGCGGCCCCGACGCCTCAACAACCCGTTGCACCGGGGCGCCGCGCCCTCAAGGGCACCCTTCACTCGGCCAAACCCATCCAGCAGCCAGCACCCTTGTCGGCTGAGCCGCCAACCCAGCCCGCGCCCATCACTCCGGTGATGGCCCAGCGATCCGAGTTGGCGGCGGAGCCGCAGCCGGACACGGCGGTCTCCGTCGAGCCGCTGCCCGCCGAAGTCCTCCAGCCACCTGTCCCGCCGCCTTTGCCGAAGCCTGCCGCGCCGGCCATCGCCAAGGCCAAGCCCGTCGAGGCTCCACCTGCGGAGGTTGAGCTCGAGCCTGCGCCTGCGCCTGAGCCGGCGCCTGCCATCGCCGAGGCAGTCGCGGCGG
Source organism: Myxococcales bacterium (assembly GCA_030590865.1). GTDB lineage: Bacteria > Myxococcota_A > Polyangia > Polyangiales > Polyangiaceae > JAPYTK01. Next base: position 11,059 of record JAUVCD010000045.1, read on the forward strand.
GGACCGTTACGCTCCGCCCGGTGGTCTCTACGCCGATCCGTGTCGCCGCCGGCGACGTGGGCGAGTTCATTGGCGCCGTGCAGGCGACTGGGCCGGCCACTTTTGGTGAGGTCATCGACATGGCGCTGTCGATGGACCTGGCAGACTAGCCGCCCAGGTCGCGGGGGCTAGAACCCAGAACGTCTAGCGGCTCGAAGGGGTGCCGTTGACTAGCGTGTGTCTTTGAAGCAGCTGCCCGCCTGAGCGGTACACTTCTCGTACTTCGTGCACGCCTCAGAGGCCTTACAGTCGTCGTCCGAGTCAGCGACGCACTTGTTGTCCTGGAAGGTGCAGCGACCGAATTGGGTGCAGAGCGCCTTGCAGTCCTCCGCCGAGCCGATGACGCAGCTGCCCAACTTGGCGGTGCAGCGCGCCTCTTTCTCGCAGACCTTGGATGCCTTGCAGTCTGCGTCGCCACCTGCAACGCAGCGCTTGCCATCGCCGGTGCACAGCCCCTCACGCTTGCAGGTGTCACCTCGTCCGCGGCACTCGATGGTCTTGTAGGTCTGGCAGGTCTTGTCGTCGGCGCAGCCGTGACCACTCACGCAATCCTGGTTGGCTTTGCAGGTCCCGCCAAGCGCGACTTTCGGCTTGGCTTCGGCGCTGCCCGCCGTATCGCCGGTGCTCTTCTTGTTGTCACAGCCCGTTCCAACCAACAGGAAGGCCAAGCTGGCCAAACAGATTCCCCACGTCCGTTGCATGGCCGAGTTCTCTCATGACGTGGACAGCACGACAAGTGTCCACGGCCGATGATCGTGCTGTGGCAGCCGCGCACCGGGGAGGCCGGGGCCTCGCAGTCACGATGGAGAACGCCGGGCGATCTCTAATTTGCCTGTGATCCTGCCCTGTTAGGTGGCAGAAAGAGTGCTGGCCGCCTAGCGCCAGGCGAGCGCGAGGGTGGGGCAGAAGGCGGCACAGGACGGGTTGTCGCCGCCACAGAGATCGCACTTGAAGGCCAAGAGCTTGCGGTCGTCGAAACGCATTTGGCCAAAAGGACAGGCCGCGACACATTGTCGACAGCCGACACACTTGGCCGCGGTTACCTCGATGGCACCGGTCTCGGCATTGCGGGCGAGCGCGCCGACTGGGCAGCCAGCAACGCAAGCTGCGTCGTCACATTGCAGGCAAACCAAGGGGACGTTGTGCTTGTCAGGCACGATGACGTGAGCGGTGATGCGCGAGGCCTGGGGCTGCACGGCCGACCGGGAATGACGAAAGGCGCAAGCCAACTCGCAGGTGCGGCAGGCCGTGCACTTGTCGGGGGTGACGTAGAGCCTCTTCTGCGGCGGCTGGACGCTTCCCGTGACCCTATCCATGACCCTGTCCCTGGCGCCCATCACTTGCCCACCGTCGCCATCTTCTTGGTGATTGCAGTGCGCTTGCACTGGTCGCAAAGGTCGAAGTAGTCCCCTCGGAGCCCCTGGCGCTCCACCATGAAGTCCCTTTGGGCTTCGGTGATCACCGCTTTCCCGCATTGGGTGCAGGCCAGCAAGGGGAAGCTTCGCCCCCAGATCGACCGCTGGCTGGGCGTCTCGTCGTACCGAATGTGCCCTGTTGGGCAGATGTGAGCACAGGAGGCGCAGCCAATGCAGTCCGCTGGCTCGACATCGAAGGGCGACCCCACCATCTTCGTCGCGCCGCGACTCTGGGTGGCGATGGCGTGGGTACCGATCTTGGCGCAGACCCGGGTGCAGAGCCCGCAGAGGACGCAGTCGGTGGGATCGTCGGAGACTTGGTAGGACGTCTCGGTGACGCCGTATCCAGCCGCGAGCCGCTTGACGAAGGGGGTGTTTGGACAGCGGGCCAGGAGCAGATCGGCCGCCACTCGGCGCGTCGCCATGACCCGTCGGCTCTTGGTGTTGACGATGAGGCCATCGTCGGCGGTCGCCAAGCAGGAGATGACTACCTTGGACCAGCCGTCCCAATCAGCGCGGGTTACGTCGACGAGACACAGACGACAGCCGCCCCAGGGCTCGAGGGCCGGGTGGTGACAGAGCGTCGGAATGCCGATCCCGGCGGCTCGCGCAGCCTCGAGGATAGTGGCCCCCTCAGGAGCCGGCACGGTCCTGCCATCAATCGTTAGCATCGGCATGGTCAGCCTCTTTACCGCGCGGCTTGGGGAAGAAATGGATGGCATCTATCGGGCAGATGTCGAAGCAGACCCCACAGGAGATGCACTTGTCCTGGTCGAGCTCATGAGGGCCTTTGCGCTCCCCCGCGATGGCCTGGACTGGGCAGCTCTTGACGCAGGCGTGGCAGCCGTCGCAGGTCTCGTGGTCGATGTCGAAAACCGTCAGGTCCCGGCAGATGCCGGCCGGACAGGTCTGGTCGTTGATGTGAGCCTCGTACTCGGAGCGGAAATGCCGCAGCGTGGACAGCACTGGATTGGGTGCCGAGCGTCCCAGGTCACACAGACTGCCGAGCTTCATCGCCGCCGCCAGCGTCTCGATCCGCGCGATGTCGCTCTCCTTGCCCTTGCCCGCCAGGATGGCGTCGTAGATGGCCAGCAGCTGTTTGAGCCCCTCGCGGCACGGTAGGCATTTACCGCAAGACTCTTCGGTGAGGAACGACAGGAAGTAGCGGGCGACATCGACCATACAGGTGCGGTCGTCCATCACGATCATGCCGCCAGAGCCCATCATCGAGCCCGCCTCGGCGAGTTGCTCGTAGTCGACCGGCAGGTCGAGCAGCGACTCGGGCACACATCCCCCCGAGGGACCGCCGGTCTGCACGGCCTTGAAAGGCCGGTTGCCGAGGATGCCACCACCGATGTCGTAGATGATGGCGCGTAGCGTTGTGCCCATCGGCAGCTCGATGAGGCCGGTGTTCTTCACCTTCCCGACCAGCGAGAACGCCTTGGTGCCTTTGGACTTGTCAGTGCCCAGGGCCGCAAAGGCTGCGCCGCCTTTGGCGATCACCGAGCCGACGTCTGCCAAGGTCTCCACGTTGTTGAGCACCGTCGGCAGGTCGTACAATCCCCGATCGGTGGCATGGACGTACTTCTGTCGCGGTTCGCCGACATTGCCTTCGATGCTGCGCATCAAGGCCGATGACTCGCCGCAGACGAAGGCGCCGCCGCCGCGGGTCACCTTGATGTCGAAGGACAAGCCGCTGCCCAAGATGTCGTCGCCGAGCAGTCCATAGTCTCGGGCCTGCTCAATGGCTCGAGTGATGTTGGCCACCGCCAAGGGATACTCGTGGCGTACATAGATGTAGCCTTCCCGCGCTCCCACGGCGTAGGCGCCAATCACCATGCCCTCCAGCACCGCGTGAGGGTCGCCCTCCATGATGCTGCGGTCTTTGAAGGCGCCAGGATCGCCCTCGTCGCCATTGCACAGGACGAACTTGCGGTCACCGGCCGCTTTTCGGCAGGAGCGCCACTTGCGGGCGGTGGCGAAGCCAGCGCCGCCGCGACCTCGTAGTCCAGCGGTATCGATCTCGTCGAGCACCTGCTCAGGGGTCAGCTCACCGAGGGCCTTGACGGCTCCAGCGTAGGCACCGTGGGCGATGGCATCGTCGATGTCCTCTGGATCGATGCGACCGATGTTGCGCATCGCGATGCGCGTCTGGTGCTTGTAGAAGGGGATGTCGGCGTAGTGCTCGATGAGGCTCTTGTCCGCCGGATTCTTGTAGAGGAGGGCCTCGATGACTTCTCCGCCCAGCACCGTGCGCTCCAAAATGTTGGCGACGTGGGACGGCTTGACCTTGGTGTAGAGGATCCCCGCTGGCTGGATCACCACCAGTGGTCCTCGCTCGCAGAACCCATGGCAGCCGGTGTGTTTGGTGTGCAGCCCAACCTCGACGGCCAGCTTCTGGTCGGCAATCTGCTGGGTGAACGCTTCGGCCACCTCGCGAGCGCCATTGGCCAGACAACCGGTGCCGCAGCAAATGAGCACCTGTTTGTCCTGGCTTTGCTGCTGAGCCTGGACGGCCTTGGCGTGGGCCGTGAACTTGGCAGGGGACTCAAGCCTCATCGTCCGAGCCTCCTTTGCTCACCTGTTGGGCCTCAGTCACCAACTTGGTGAGCCGCGTAGCCTTTGCCTTGCCGTGGTATTTCTCCCCGATGATTACCAGCGGTGCCATGGCACAGGCGCCCACGCAGTTGACGGTTTTCACGGTGTAATCCTGATCCTTGGTGGTCCCGCCAACCTCGATGTCCAGGGCCCGGCACAGCTCATCCTCGAGCAGCTGGGCTCCACGAACGTGGCAGGCCGTCCCCTTGCACACCTGGATGAGCGTGCGACCCTGGGGCTCGAGGCTGAAGGCCTTGTAGAAAGTGGCCGCGGCATAGGCCCTGGCAAGGGGCACCTGTAGGTGCTCGCTGATCGCCTTGACGCCTTCGGCGGGCAAGTAGCGGTAGGTTGCCTGCAGGTCTTGCAGGGCGTGAATCAGCGCCGACCCATCTCCCTTGTCGTAATGGTCGAGCACCGGTTCCAAGCGCGACAGGTCCACGTCCATGGTCACCTCTCCTTGCCCCCGTTCCCCGTCGTCGGTTTGCCCTCGGTTGCGCCGCCCGTGGGCCTCTTGCCTCGCTCGCTCAGGTGCTTCCGAGCGGCGTCGAAGCCCAGCTGGAAGGCCTGCAGATTCAGCTCGGCGATCTTGGGCTTGTGAGCGAACTGGCCCCGTACCTGCTCACGAACGGCATCGGGATCGACCACGCTGCTCAACGCCACATAGGCGCCCAAGACTACGATGTTCGGTGACCGCTTGGCCTTGATCTCGTTGGCCAGATCGTTGGCCGGCAGGTACATCACGTCGATATCGTCCCGGTCGAAGCGTATCTTGACCAGCGACTCGTTGATGATGAGCTGGCCGCCTGGGACGATGACCGGCCCAAACTTCTCGAGCGAGGGCTGATTCATCACCGCCGCCGCCACCGGCGTGCTCACCACCGGCGAGCCGATGGGCTCATTGGAAATGGTGACGGTGACGTTAGCGGTCCCGCCGCGCATCTCAGGGCCGTAAGACGGCAGCCAGCAGACTTCCTTGCCCTCGCTCAGGGCTGCCTCGGACAAGAGCTTGCCGATCAGGAGCATTCCCTGACCGCCGAAGCCGGCGAGGATGACATCAGTCTTCATCGACACCTCTCCCCGGTCCGGGACCGTCCTCAGGACGCTTCTTGGTGCCTAACGGATAATAAGGAACCATCGTCTTCTCGACCCAATGGCACGACTCGAGGGGGCCCAACCCCCAGTTGGTGGGGCAGGTGGACAGTACTTCGACGAAGGTGAAGCAGGTCCCGGCCTCTTGGTACTCGAAGGCCTTACGGATGGCGTGTTTTGCCTTGATGACGTTGGCTGGTGTGTGCACCGCCACCCGAGCAACGTAGGACGGCGTTTGGAGGGCCGCGATTAGCTCGGCCACGCGGATCGGATGGCCGCAATGATCGACGTCACGCCCGGCTGGTGAGGTGCTGGTGCGCTGCCCAGGCATGGTGGTCGGTGCCATTTGGCCGCCGGTCATTCCGTAGATGGCATTGTTCACGAAGATGACCGTGAACTTCTCACCACGATTGGCGGCGTGGATAATCTCGGCCATCCCGATGCTCGCGAGATCGCCGTCTCCCTGGTAGGTGAAGACGATTAGATCCGGTCGGCAGCGCTTGGCGCCGGTGGCCATCGCTGGGGCCCGACCGTGGGACGCCTCGAACATGTCGCAATTGAAGTAATTGTAGGCCAGCACCGCACAGCCCACCGGCGCGACGCCGACGGCTTTGCCCACTAGGTCCAACTCCTCGAGGGCTTCACCCACCAGGCGGTGAATGATGCCGTGAGTGCACCCCGGGCAATAGTGGGTTGGCACGTCAACGAGGCCATCAGGTCGGCTGAAGATGATCTCCATCGGTGTTCCTTCCTCAGGCCTCGATGAGCTCCAGCAGCGCGGTCCGCACCTGCTCGACACTGGGAATCAAACCGCCGGCCAGTCCGTAGAACTCGACGGGCTTGGCGCGGCCGACCGCGAGTCGAACGTCCTCCACCATCTGGCCCATGCTCATTTCGATGCTGATGATCTTCTTAGCTCGCTGCGCTGCCTTGCGCAGCGGCTCGGACGGGTAGGGAAAGAGACTGATGGGGCGCAGCAAGGACAGCCGGTGCCCCTCGGCGCGCAGCGTGTCGATCGCCGTCCGGCAGATTCGGGACATGGTGCCATAGGCCACCACCATCACATCCACGTCCTGGTCCGTATAGAGCTCTTCCCAGCGCTGCTCCTTCTCGGTCATCTCGTCGTACTTGCGCTTGAGCCGCACGTTCATCTGGTGGCACTCGTCGGGATCGAGAAACAGCGAGTTGACGATGTTTCGGTGACTGCGGCCGCGCGAGTCGGTTCCGGTGCAGGCCCAGGGTTTTTCCGGCTCGACGTAGTCCGGTCCCGGCGGCGGATGGTCACCGAAGTCCACGGGCTCCATCATCTGACCGATCATCCCGTCGCCCATGACCATGACCGGGTTGCGGTAGTGGTCGGCGAGATCGAAGGCGAGGATCACGAGCTCGACGGCCTCTTGCACCGTGGCCGGCGCCAGTACCAACAAGCGGTAGTCGCCGTGCCCGCCCCCTTTGGTGGCCTGAAAGTAGTCCGACTGGGACGGAAGAATGCCACCGAGTCCCGGGCCGCTGCGGACGATGTTGACCAGTACGACGGGCATCTCAGAGCCTGCGATGTATGACAGCGCCTCGCTCATCAGGCTGATGCCTGGGCTGGACGAGGTGGTCAGCACGCGCACTCCGACGCCGGCGGCGCCATAAATCATGTTGCTGGCCGCGACCTCGCTCTCCGCTTGAACGAAGGTGCCCCCAATCTCGGGCAAACGCTTGGAGAGATACTCGGGCACCTCAGACTGGGGAGTAATGGGGTAGCCGAAGAAGAACCGGCAGCCCGCGCGTACCGCGGCTTCACCGATCGCCTCATTCCCCTTCATCAAGACCTTCGCCATGGTCGCCTCGTCGATCTGCCTCTCAGAAAATGGGAAAGAGTCAATAGGGGAAGAAGTTGTACTGGGTGCCGTGGACGCCGACTTCGATGGCGACATCTGGGCAGTTGATGGCGCAAAGCCTGCACCCGATGCAGCGGGGTTGATCCAGCACGGCGGCGTAGAAGTACCCCTTCGTGTTGAAGTCCTTGCTCATCCCGAGGATTTTCTGAGGACAGGCGGAGTTGCAGAGCTCGCAACCTTTGCACTGATCCTTGTGGACAATGATCTTGGGCATAGGGTCAACCTCCCATGAGCCTCAGTCGCTCCCGCTCGCCAGCCCAGCCGAGCGACTTTGAGTCGTCGACCCAAGGGGGGGTCATTTGACGGTTGATCGCCAGCACCGGGCAGGCGACGTCGTCCAGGTTGGTTTCAGAGCACAATTCGGTGCTGACCACGAGCATCACCACCGGCAGCTTGGCTTCCCGCCCTACATCACAGGCGAACTGGTAGCCCTCTTCGATGATCTCCGCGGTGGTCTCATCCATCAGGTGGCTATTGGCCACCAGCCCGGTGATGGTCAGCCGGCTGGACTGTTCGATCTGGTCGCGCATCTTGAGACAGCCCGCCACGGTGTCAGTGAAGGGGCGCTTTCGATTGATCACCTGCCACAGCTCGTAGGCTCCCGGCTTCGGGAAGTCCGGAGCGAGATGACTCAGAGCTCGAGCGCCGACGTCGTCACCCCCTACGTCCAGGATGGCGGTCTGGTGCGATCCGCTGAGCAATCCGCGAACCTCAGGCAATATGATCGGCAGCTCGCCGTGAAAATTGGCGCCTCGCGGCACCACGACGCGGATGCCTCGCTCCTCCATCGGGGTGAGGGCTTCACGGCAGCGAAAGTACGGATTGACCAGATCGAGATCCGCGATGGCCAGGGTCCGGCCTGTGTCGGCCAACTGCAGTGCGTAGTTGACCGCCACCTCGGTCTTCCCGCTGCCGTAGTTGCCCACGAATCCCACGATGGGTGCAACGGGAAGAGGGAGAGAGGATGGACTCGTCATTGAGGACCTTGTTGCTCGCAAACGCGCGAAAAGGCGTGGGTTTCTAACACCTGGCCATCGCAGCGTCAAGGCTGCGCGAGGTCGCTGGGGCGACGTCTGAGGGGCCGGGGTTGGTCGCCTCGACCGGGGGGCGAAGCGGCCGATCGGGTCGCCGGTTTCGGGGGCCCGAAGGGAAGCGATGACGGGCCGATAGACCCGCCTCCAGGGTCAGGAACCGAAGAAGTTCATCCGCTTGTCCAGGTCCTCGCGGAAGCTCTCGGCATCGTCGCCGAACTGACTCTCCACTTGGCGAGCCTCAGGATCGATGACGAAGGTGCTCTGTTTGCCGTAGCACTTGTTGAAGCTGACCAGGAAGACACGATCTTCTTGGTCTCGCATGCCCACCTGGGCCAGCTCGTCATCTTCCGATCGGGACAGCGGGGCGCCACAATCGGGGCAGGAAAACTCGACCCTCGCGCCCTCGCGAAGCTCTACGTTCGTCGCCGTCGCGCGGCCGTAGACGCCCAGCCCAGATGGCAGGAAGACGTCAGTGGTCACGGAAAAGGTGGCAGCGTCCAGCTTGCCCGTCATCTTGATGATCGGCCCGTGGCCCAGGTTGAGCGTCGCCTCGCAGTGCGGACAGAAGAAGGCGTTGTAGGTTGTCTCCGGCGTGCTGCTCATGATCGGTCCTTTCGTGGCTCGTTCCATAGGGCCGGATGTGCCTGGTCGACAAGGGGCAAGGCGCCGGCGGCTGGGAAAGGGGCTCAAAGGCGGGCCATCGGAGCGGTTGCTCTTTCATCCCGGTTGGCTAGGATGGCGCCGGGAAATTCACCAATGCACGAGATAAGACTGGCCGGGAGAGGGGGGCAAGGGGTTGTAACTGCGGGAGATCTGCTCGGGAAGGCGGCGGTGCTGGAGGGTAAACATGCCCAGTCCGTGCCTACCTTTGGTCCTGAGCGTCGGGGCGCCCTGTCGTCCTGCACGCTGCGGGTGAGCGACAGCGAGATCCTCCTCAAATGTTCGTCGACCAGCCCAGGCGTTCTGTGCGTGCTCGATCCGACGATCTGGCATCACGTGAACGTAACGCTGGGGTTGCAGGAAGGTGGCAAGCTGCTCTTCAACAGCCCCCTCACCCCTGAACAGCTGGCCGGCGAGTTGAAGACCGCCAAACATGGCTACAGCCTGAGCATTGACCGCTACGAGCTGTTCACCGTCGATGCCACTACAATCGCTCTCGAGGTCATCGGCCGTCCGATCACGAACACCGCCATGATGGGTGCGCTGGTCGGCGCGATTGGGATGGTCGAAATGGCCTCGATCGAGACGATCCTGATGGCCAAATTCGGTAAGCGCGGCGAGGCGAACATCAAGAGCGCCAAAGCGGCCAGCGCCGGTTTGCGGAGGCTTGGAGGCTGACATGGGAATGGAGAAATACGAGGTCTACGTCAGGCGCTGCAAGACCACCCTGACCTATGATCCCGGCTGGTCGGAGGACAACAAGACGGGCTCGTGGCGATCGGAGAAGCCGATCAAGGACGACGACAAGTGCAACGCATGCGACCTGTGTTGGCTCTATTGCCCTGAGGCCTGCATCGAGCGGGGGACCTATTCGATCAACTACACCTACTGCAAGGGCTGCGGGATCTGCGCCGAAGAATGCAAGGTGGGCGCCATCGTGATGGTGAGGGAAGGCGAATGAGCACCGAGTTCTACAGCGGCAACATGGCTGCCGCCCAGGCGGTCAAGGCGGCCCGGGTGCAGGTGGTGGCCGCTTACCCCATCACGCCCCAAACCCACACCGTCGAATACCTGTCGGACTTCGTCAACAACGGCGAGTTCGACGCCCGAATGATCAAGGTCGAATCCGAGCACTCGGCCATGTCGGCCTGTGCTGGCGCCTCGGCGATCGGGGCCCGAACCTTCACCGCGAGCTGTTCCCAAGGCATCCAGCTGATGAGCGAGGTCCTCTACATGACCTCGGGGATGTTCTTCCCAGTGGTCATGGCCATCGCCAATCGAACGATGTCCATGCCCGTCAACATCTGGCCGGATCACCAGGACACCTTGGTCAACCGCGACTGCGGTTGGATTCAGCTGTACACCGCCAGCGTCCAGGAGATTTACGACACCACGCTCTGCGCCTACCGCATCAGCGAGGACGAGTCGGTCAGCCTGCCGTCGATGGTCTGCTACGACGGGTTCATTTTGTCTCACGCTTCCGAGCCGGTGCAGCAAATTCCCCAAGCCGAGGTGGATGATTTCCTGCCTGCCCCTGGGACGATGAAGCGTCCCATTCTGGACACCAAAAATCCCCTGCAGTTTGGCGAGGTGCTCTTCCCCGAGTGGTACCCGGACTACGAGTATAAGAAGCACCAGGGCTTGGCGAATTCCATTTCCGTCATCCGCGACGTATTCGAAGAATTCGGGGAGCGGTTCGGGCGCAAGTACAAGGTCGTCGAAACCTATGGGTGCGACGACGCCGAGATCATCCTCCTGGGCATCGGCTCGATGATGGACACGGCGCGCTGGACAGCGGACCGCCTGCGGGAGCAGGGCAAGAAGGTGGGCGTCGCGATGCTGCGAGTCTTCCGACCTTTCCCGGTCGAGGAGATCGCGGCCTTGGCGAAGCAGGCCAAGGTGCTGGCGGTGCTCGATCGGGACATCGGCTACGGCACCGCCGGGATGGTCTATCCCGACGTGACCCGGGTGCTGTTCAACTGGGAGAAGCGACCCCTCGTCCTGAACTTCATCATCGGCCTCGGTGGCAAGGATATCGTGCCCGCCACCATCGAGCGGGTCGTCGAGCTCGCCGAGCAAGACTATCAAGGGAAGGACGTCTTCTGGCCTGACGCGCGAGGTCCGGAAGAAGGCATTGCTTACACCGAAGGTCTGACCTTGTGAGGCGATGACGGAAGCCGGCGGTCGCCCCACCAGGGTAGGCCGAGGTAAGGGGGACAGCGGACGGGTGCAGCGAGAGCGGAAAAGTTAGGTCAACCATGGCTGTGAAATTGAAAGAGGTTCCGGACGAGGAATACCTGTCGATGGGTTCGCTCGCCTGTGCGGCCTGCCCCGAGGTCCTCGCGTTTCGCCACGCCCTCAAGGTGCTGGGCCCCAACACCATCGTCATCAATGCCACCGGCTGTCTCGCCGTGGTGATGCAGATGGCGGTGCCCAAGGTGCCCCATTTCCACGTGCTCTTCGAGAACCAGGCCGCCATGATGTCGGGCATCGACGACGGGCTCAAGGCCATGGGCAAGCGGGAAGGCGTCAACCTCCTGGTGGTCGCCGGTGATGGCGGCACTGCGGATATCGGTCTCTCGGCTCTATCGGGTGCCATCGAGCGCAACCAGGACCTGATCTACGTGTGCTTCGACAACGAGAGCTACATGAACACCGGGGGGCAGCGTAGTGGGACGACCTCCTTCGGCGCTCGGACCTCGACGACGCCGATCGGCAAGGTCATCCAGGGAGAGGACCGGCTGCCAAGGCTGCGCAAGAACATGGTCGAGATCGTGGCGGCTCATGGCACGCCCTATGTGGCCTCGACCAGCGCAGGCTATCCCCTCGACTTCATGGAGCGGGTGCAGAAGGCCGCCGCCGTGCGTGGCCCGTCCTATATCCACTGCCATTGTCCCTGTCCGACTGGCTGGGGCATCGAGACCAAGGACATGATCAAGGTCTCCCAGCTGGCCGTGAAGACCCGGGCCGTCGTGCTCTACGAGATCGAGAACGGCGAGCGCCGGCTCACCCGGCGGGTGAGCAAGAAGAAGATGCCCGTGCTCGAGTACCTGAAGCTTCAGTCGCGCTACCGGCACATGAAAGAGGACTCGCCGGCTCTGGCACAGCTTCAGCAGGCGATCGACGATGGCTTTGAGACCTTGATGGCGACGATGAGCTGACCGAGGGCTCGAGCTCGAACGAGGCCTCGACGTCGAGCTCGGCCTGGGGCTCGGCCTCGAAGGCGACCTCGAAGGCGACCTCGACCTCGAACGCGACCTGGACCTCGCCCTCGACGGCGATCGCGAATTTTAGCTCGCACCCTTGCAGGTGCCCACTCAGCAAGGGTGGCCAAGGTGGCCTTGACCGCGGAGAACCAAAGGACACGGGAAGAGCAGCGACCATGAAACTGACCGACTTGTTGACCGAGACCGAGTGGGACGACTTGGTGAGAGATTCACATGAGCGGTTCGGCATATCTTGTGCGGTGGCGGACGCCGACGGTGTCCACGTGAGCCACTACCAAAACGCCTGCAACCGGATCTGCACGATCATCAAGAACAACCCCGATGCAGTTGCGACCATTTGTGCCGCTGCGATGAAGAATTTCACTGCCGAAACGAAGGCGACGGGGAAGCCGGCGATCGACGAGTGTGACATCGCTCTGGTCAAGGTGGCGGTTCCCATCGTTGTAGGGGACACCTTCTTGGGCACAGTCAGCGGATGCGGCCTCCTTCCGGAAGACGGCGAGGTGGAGGATTTCCTCGTTCACAAGACCACTGGAATCACGGAGGACCACATCGCCGAGTTGGCCAAGGAGATCCCAACGATGACGGAGGCCAGGGCCGGCCAGTTCGCGGACTACATCGCTACCCGTGTCGCGGAAGTGGTCAGCCGCTATGAATCCAAGGGAGCCATGATGCCTTGAACGACCGTGGGGGCTCGCCCCTCGCTCTGGACCTGGCCCCTCGCTCTGGACCTGGCCCTCGCTCCAGCTCCGCTACTCGCTCCCCCGGCTCTCAATCTCCTCCAGCGCCTCGGCCGCGATCTCCGCAACGTCCGCATTGGGGTGCTGCAACAGTGCCTTGATGGGTTCGGTTGCTGCCGCCGCGCCAATGCGACCGAGCAGATCGGCCGTGTCGCCTTGCAGGGCGGCATCGTCGGACTCGAGGATGACGATGAGATCGCCGACGATACTGTCTAGAGCGGCGCGATCCTCCTCCAGCGCCTCCTCCGCCGCGAGCATCAAGCCCATCCGAGACGACGTGGTGCTCTTGCGCCAGGGGGCGACCAGCTGCTTGGCGCCCGTGCCCTCTCCGAGGGTCGCCACGGCAGCGTCGATGCGTCCTGTCTCGATGTAGGACAGGAACGTTCGGGACTCGGCCTCTGCGCTGTCCCGCGCCAAGAGGTGCTCGATCAGCGTTTCGGCGGTGACGACCCCGGTCAGCGACAGGCCGCC
>JAUVCD010000945.1 GCA_030590865.1 Myxococcales bacterium
GCGGCTTCTTTGCGTGGCTCGTGTCATCTAGGGTGAGGGCGGAGATCGGTCGGAGGGAGAATGCGGATCCCTCACCACTGACGTTGAAAATGTCCTCCCAACGTCCCTCCTCCGCCAAGTCTAGGGCGACCGACGAACCGGCTGCCAATGCCTCCTTCACACCCTCGTCGAAAATCTCAGAGAGGTCGTTCCCTGTTGGATTGGCCGGGTCCTCTGCCTTCAGATCATCGAGGTCGTCGCGCAGCCTCGACCAGACGAGTAGAAGCTGCTCGGCCAGGGCGCCCGGCTTGTCGTCCTCGAGGGCGTCAATGACAAGCAGCTCCAAAATGAACGTCTTGACGTCGATCCCGGCCTTCACCTTCCAGAGCTTCACCAGGCGGATTGCGTCGAGGCACCCGCTCTTTGCGACGTGGGTGATGTGTTTGCGGAGGTTCGTCTTTAGCCGTGCCTTCTCCCCCTCGTTCTGATGAAGGAAGACGTCGGTACGGGTGTCGTCAACGAAGCGGCCTGGCACGACATCCATGGTGAAGGCGAGGTCCCGCTCTTCCTTTGGCGAGGTGATGCGGATTGCTGACCGCCGCTCTCTGGTGTTGTAGTCGTCTCTCAGTGCTTCGCGCACGTTCTCGTAGATCGTTTCCAGGGACTCATCGGCGACGGCGTCGTCCTGACCGAAGTAGCAGATGAGGTCGAGGTCGTAGGACGCGCGGATGAGGCTGCCCTTCGCCATGGAGCCGCCCGCCACGATCTCGGGACTGTCGTCGGGGAACCGTTCTTCGATGAGCGTCTTGATCCGCTCAAACTCATCGCCGAGAGCGTTCATCTCGTCGCCGTCGTCTGCCAGGGTCTGGGAGGCGAGGACCGACTCTAGGTACTCTTGCGTGTCGTCATTCATGTGGGGCCTCCGGGCCTGCCTCGGTGAGCCGTAGTACGGCCCGGTACCGTGGCTCTCGCTGGCGGGAGTACTCGTAGAGCACTGCCGGTGGATTCATGCGGGGGTTGAGGAGCTGGCCAATGACGACCGCTCCGCCGGTCGGCCCTGCATAAAAGATGTGGAGATGACGGGCATTGGGGAATCGGTTCCTGACCTCTGTCAGGACGTCGAGAATCCGCCCCTTTGTGGCCAATCACGGTATTCGAGGGCCGAGCAGGCACGCAGCGTGAGGGCCATCGGTTGACCTGATGTCATCGACCACGCCGCCGATGGCGAGCGACGGAGAAGCATCGGCGGCGAGGCGCGTAGCGCCCGGCCGCCGATGGGTCTCGTGCGGATGGCGTCAACCGTCAGAATCGAGGAGATGGGTGACGATGTCGCGGTCGACGGTCTTGAGCTTACGTTTCGCGGCCCGTTTGAGGGCCTGCGTCGCGACTCGGTCGATGTCGCGCAGCCGGCCGACGGTGCCCTCGTGAAGCATGCTCAGGGCATCCGAGCTGAAGAGCGCTCGGTCGACCCCGGCATGATTGACCCGGTAGGCCACGTACTCGACGGTGTCGGCGTCGCTGGCCTCTGCAATCCGGATTCGGCAGTGCACGCGGGACCACAGTGACCGATTTCGAGCGAGCCGAAGCCGGTCCCAAAGCTCGGGGAGGCCGACGAGGACCAGCGAAAGCAGCGGCTGGCTGTCCCACTCGTAGTTGGCCAGCACGTGAAGGTGATCGAGCACGTCCTGATGCAGCAGGTGGGACTCATCGAGGAGAAAGACTGGGTGGATGCGCTCCCGCCCTAGCTCTTCGATGTGAGCGCTGATCGCGTAGAAGACTCCGGCGGCCGTGGCCTTCGGCGACAAGCCGAGAGCCAAGCAGAGCTGGCGATAGAAATCGCGGCGACCGAGTGTTGCGTTGTGGCAGTAGGTCAGACGACAGCCAGACTCAGGCACTCGCCGTCTCAGTGCCCTGAGCGCGCAGGTCTTTCCGACGCCAGGCTCACCGACGAGCAGCACGTGTTGCCGCTCGTCGACCGCTTCGACGAGCTCATCGACCAGCTCCTTCTTGCTCGTCGGAAGCCACAGGTCACCGTCGGGAAGCGCCTTGCTGAAAGGGGCCTCGTTGAGGCCGAAATACCGAAGCCAATGCGGGCTCGCCATCAGCGCCCCCCTTTCGGCGAGCGTCCGACGGACTTGTCGAGCAGCGCATCCGCCGGCTTGAAGTCCACGGCGTCGATGCCGCGCGGAGCGCGGTGGGGGCGCTTTCGCTTCCCGTTGGCCGTCGGATCGACCGGTGACAGCGGAAGCCGCTGACCTTCGTGCTCGACCCATGGGGCTTTGCGCGGGTCGACGAAGGACCGGGCCACGTCCACGGTTCGCCCGGCGAGGAAGCTGTGTGCCAGCTCCCAATCGACGCCGCCGATGCTCACGGTCCCGTCCCGGCGTACGCGGCGCCTGCCGCGTACGGTCAGCGCCTTGTCGAGTTGCTCTTCGGTGACCGGCTTGGCCTCGCGCTCGCGATAGACCTCGGCCGGCGTACGCCCCATCAGCCCTCCATGGGGTCCGCAGTGGTAGTGCTGGTCGACGAAGGCGAGCAGGCGCACTTGGACGTCGTGGAGCGATGTCATATCGCCCATGAAGTCGAGGCACCCCTCGCGCAAGGTTCGCCAGAATCGCTCCATCTTGCCGCGGGCTTCCGGGTCGTAGGGCTTCGCGTGAAGCAGCTTGATACCGAGACGCCCGCACGCCGTCGCCAGCGCGTCGCCGCTGTAGGTCGAGCCGTTGTCGAGGTAGAGCACGCCCGGTTTGCCGTGAAGACGCACCGACTCGACCGTCAGCGAGAGCATCTCCACCTCGCGCTCGTTCGAGCAT
>JAUVCD010000497.1 GCA_030590865.1 Myxococcales bacterium
ATCAGCTGCGACAAGACCTGCACGGTCTTCGGCTTCGACGACGGCAACCCCTCGACGGAGGCCAAGACCACTTTCGATCTGAACGGCTACACGGTGACCTATTCGGCCGCGTCCTATGAGCTGCTAGCCAACAACGGCTTCGAGCAATGGAGCGGTGGCCAGCCGAGCGACTGGACCGTGGCCGGCGGAACGGTGGAGGAGCGAAGCACCGCCCAGTGGATGCCCATGCACGGCGACTCGGTGCTCTATACGCCTGGCGCCGTGGTGCTCGAGTCGGCGCCCATTCAGGTCCCGGAAGCGCGGGCCTACCACGGCTACGTCACCGTCGGGCGGGCCACCGATCAGGACATCACTCTGGCGGTGGTCGACGGCAACGATCAGGTCGTCTGCTCGGTGACCGAGCCCGGTTTCTTCCGAGGCCAGTCCCTCGCCTGCCGGTTCGACACGACCGCAGCTGGCCAATATCGACTGCGGCTCACCACCTTGGCCGACGCCTATTTCGACCGAACCGGCATCGTCCCCATCGGCGATTACGGCGTTGGAGTGTTCACCGCCTGGTCCCTGAGCGATCAAAACGCAAACCAGAATCCGGTGGTCCAGAACTTGGGAGGCGCAAACATCCCGACCACCGGGGACCACTCGGATCCTCAAGGGTACAACCAGCTGGAGGTCAAGAATGGGTCACTCATCGCGGCCCACGAAAACCAGCTGTCCTACGGGGTCAGCCTCTCGGGCATCGTGCGCCTCGAGCTACACGGGGTGCGCATCGAGACCGAAGGGCTCAAGTCCCACAGCGTCACCGCTTCAGGGGAGATCTACCAGAACCACCTGGAGGTCGACATGCCCTGGTACTTCGCCCGTGAGAACTCGACGGAAGAGAACGTCGTCTTGAGAGGTGGCTCGTTTCACCACAACGCCGCCATCGGTGGCCAAGGCGTCATCCGGCTGCGAGGCACGGACACCGAGGTCTACAAGAACACTCTGCGCAACAACGCCCAGGCGACCAACCACTACGCCATCATCCACAGCGGCGCCGAGAATCCAATCATCCACGACAACCTCTTCGACCCCATCGAAGGCAGCGGCATCCTGACCTATGTCGGCCACGGCTACCGCATCTACAACAACGTCTTCTACGTCCGCACCGCCACCTGCAACGTCGAATACGTCAACGAAGACTATTCGACCAATGGTATCCGGATGAACGACTACGGTGCCGAGACCAACACCGACAACTGGGTCTACGACAACACCTTCTACATCGAGGGTCGCAGCTTCGACACCGAGTGGGACAACTGCATGCCGGTAACCACCGGCATCTTCTACAGCGCCTCAGGGGCCGACAATCGCATTTACGGCAATGAGTTCTACGTCGAAAAGACCCACGACGACTCGTCCGACCCGGTGCTGGCCCTCTACATGGGCGGCGACGCCTACAACAACCCGGTAGACAACCCATTGGTGGTCGACAACCTCTTCGAGACCAACGACAAGGCCGTCTGGATCACCACCTACTACGGTGACTCGGCCAACCTATGGTTCGAGGACAACACCTTCCGTCGAGTGGACAACACCTACTACACCCCCGAGGCACCCGAGGCAGCCATTCGGATGGGGCGAGGTAGCAGTAACGCCGACAACGTCCGGCTCATCGACAACCTGTTCGAAGGCGGCTTCGAGACCAATGCGATTCAGTTCACCGCCGTCAACCAATCGGCAGCTTATGACCTGACGGTGCAGTGGACGGTCACCGTGCATGTCGTCGACGGAGACGGCAATCCTGTAGCCGGGGCCGACGTCGCCGGCTCCTCACTGAGCCAAGCTGAGGTGGTCACGGAAACGACAGACGCTAATGGAGATGCTCGCCTGGTGCTGACTGAATACACCGAAGCGGGCGACATGACCCCTGGTGGTGTCCACGACCGGACGATGGTCACGCCCCATTCCATTGAGGTGCAGCACAGCTCGGGGCAGCATAGCGAGCCGTCGGTCACCGCGGATGGTGCGCAGACCATTGACGTGACCTTGGGCGGGAGCTGATCACGGGTTCGCTCCGCTAGGCGCACGAAGCGTGCGACACTTCGGTTGATCGTCATGAGCCGTCGCACCCTAGCCACCCTCTGCGCCATCCTGGCGATCGGCTTCGCGCTCGCGGGCGGCGTCTACTCGCTCACCAGCCGCGTCGATGTCTTCGCCGCCGGTGAGCTGAGCGCCAAGGACGTGGCGCTGCCGGAGGGGGAGCAGTCCATCGTGTTGGTCGGCGACATCATGACCTGGGAGCGGACCCGCGAGTATCTGGAAAAGTACGGCGCCGATTACCCCTTCAGGGCCACGATGCCACTGCTGCGATCGGCCGATCTCACGGTGGGCAACCTCGAGAGCCCAATCGCCGAGAAGGCCGCCACCGGCAACGCGGCCTTCCCCTACAAAGTGCCCCCGTGGACCCTGAAGGGCCTCGAGCAGGCGGGATTCGATTTGGTGAGCCTGGCCAACAACCACCTGC
The DNA here is from genome assembly GCA_030590865.1 of Myxococcales bacterium. Taxonomy (GTDB): domain Bacteria; phylum Myxococcota_A; class Polyangia; order Polyangiales; family Polyangiaceae; genus JAPYTK01. The sequence goes on from JAUVCD010000497.1 coordinate 2,504, forward strand.
TGGATTGTGGGGTCGACGGGCTGCACGAGACCTTGAACAACCTCGCCGAAACCAAGATCGGACACTTCGGAGCGGGCCGCAATCTAGCCGAGGCATCACAGCCCAAGGTCGTGCGCCTGGGCGAGCTCAACGTAGCCTTCTGCGGGCTCATGGCTTCCGACACCCACTTCATGGAATACGACGACAGCCTCGAACCGGGCGAGCTAGAGCGGCGGCAGACCTGGATGCTAGGCGCCTACCAGGCGACCGCCGATCGCCCCGGCACCGTCATCGCAACCCGGGACAGCATGACGCGCATGGTGCGTCGGGCCAGGCAGCTGGCCGATCTAGTAATCGTCTTCCCCCATTGGGGGATTCGCTACCACCGCGATCCATCAAATCTTCAGCGAGAGCTCGGTCGCGCGGCGGTCGAAGCGGGTGCCGATCTGGTCGTCGGTCACCACGCCCATTTTTGGCAGCCCGTCGAGCTCTATCGCGACAAACCCATCATTTATGGCTTGGGCAATTTCGCCTTCGGCTCGGCCAACCGCCGAGCAGACGAGGGGCTTCTGGTCCGTGCCATCATTCGCGACAAGCGCCTCGTGACGATTGAGATCTTCCCGCTCTACATCAAGAACCGTGACGCCGCCGTGGCCTATCAACCCAAGATCATGCGCGGCGCCTCAGCCGCTGACCTGCTGCAACGACTGACGGACCAATCCGACGCCCCAATCGCCATCGAGAATGGCCGCGGCGTGATCCGGCTCGCAAAGTGATCGCGGCGCCACGCCTGCGGCGATGACGCCACATGCGGCGGCGGAGCCCCCTGAGCGGTGCGGGTCGCTGTGCCGAGACCAGCCCGGCGCTTTCGACTCAGAAGGCCTCGTAGCCGACCTTGACCATGGGCTGAATCATGGTGATGCTAGCCCCGCCTGAGGTCGACAAGAAGTTGACCCGCAGATCGGCGCCGACCATCAGGCCCTTGCGGCGGATGCCGTCGTCACCTTCTCCCATGAGCGGATAGCCGCCGAGCCGGAAGTGAATCGCCGGCCCAACGAGCCCGTCGCAGTTGGTGCAGGTCGGCGCGTGGGCGGCGAAGCCGCCGCCGGCTCCGACGAAGATCTGGTCGATGAACGTGAAGTCCACGACGCCCGTCGCGGTGAAGGCCAACCAGCCTTCGCTAGGTACGCTAACGGAACCGACGGTGGCACCGACAGAGCCGAAGGCCAGGTGCGGCACTGCATAAACGCCGATTAGGTCCATGATCTGGATGCCAATGTGGCCATCGACGCCCCCCAAGAACCCGGAGTAGTCCACGTTGCTCTCTGAACCGAAGATCCCGCCGAAAGCCGCGGAAACGCCACCGCGGAAGCGCGCGCCGTCCTTGTCTTCCGCTTCAGGCGCCGGTGCCGGCGCGGCAGCCGCTGGTCCAGGGCCCGGAGGGGGCGGCGCCGGTTGCTGTTCCGCGACGGCCGAGCTGGCGACCAGCAGCGAGGCAAACGACAGAGCCATTGGAAGAATTCGGAAGCGTTGACCCATGATGACCTCGTGTTGCTGAGTTCGAGCTGGATTGCCTGCGGGTGCAGCGAATGGGACTGCCCAGGCAAATCGTGCCTCACCTTCTCCAGGAAACAAAAAAAACGGCCGAATCGAACGGCGTGCCATGAGGCAACCGACCCCGGGTCCCGGCGCAGACGAGCAGACGAACGGCGGGCTGCCCGTGAGCAACCTTTCCAAACGCCGGTCGTGGTGGACTTCAGGTAACCTACTGACATGCGTCACATTCCTTGGTGGGCCACTGCTGCGTTGACGACAGGGTTGATGATCGCCAGCTGCGACAGCGAGGACACCGGGTCCACGCCCCAACCCACCGGCGGTGGGGGGGTGGCCGGTGCCGGCGGGGCTGGCGGTTTTGGAGGTCAGGGCGGCGAGCAACCGCAGCCGCCGGAGGCTTTCGATCGCTTCTGCCTATCCCAGCCGTGGGACCAGACGGTCGAGGACGGCGTCCTGGGCGAGCTGTCGGGCACCTACCTCGGCGTCCTCAATCCCGACCCGCTGCTTCCAGCGGGCACCATCGAGACGATGAAGCTCATTCCCGAGCATCCCTTCTATGTCACCACCCTGCGGGTGGCCTTCGGTCGGGGAGCGGGGACAGCGCGCATCCGGCTGATGACGACCTTCGGCCAGGGCTATCCGGGGGGCTGGCCTGCAGTCGATACGCCGGAAGCCAACCTGCTGCCGCCTGTCGAGCTGCAGGTCGAGGACAACGATGGCGAGCCCCAGTGGATCGACATCGACGTGTCCGACGCCGGGGTCTTCCTCGAGCCCACCAAGCACTACGTGCTGGTCTACGAGCACCTCGGGGTGGAGCCGCGCCTCGCCGTGGAAGATCTACCAGCAGGCGAGAGCTCCCGCGGGCTGATCCACGTGCCAGGGGAAAGCGTGCCTTGGGGGCTGGGGGACGCCACCTTCCGGATGGAGGCGCGCGGCGAGTTCTTCTGCAGCTGGGCGGAAGCGGATCGTGAGTTTGGGGAGGACACGGCGGCGCCCTTCGCCGGCGACGCCTCGGGCCGCGTGGCTGTGGCCGATCTGAACGGCGACGGCCACGAAGACGTGATCCTCAACGCCGGCGGACCATTGGCCTATTTCGGGGATGGGACTGGCCAGTTTGCGGCACCCAGCTTCGAGCCCTTCGCCGCCGTGCCTCAGGCCCAATCGCTCCTCTTCGGCGATCTCGACAACGACGGCGACCGTGACGCCTTCGCATCCAATTACGTGAGCCCCGACGCCGACGGGGACGACGTGACCATCACTGGTGGTGACTGCAACGATGCCGACGCAGCGGTTCATCCGACGGCCACCGAGGTGACCAACGGCTACGACGATGACTGCGACGGGGTGGCAGACGACGGTGTCGACACGTCGGACGCAGACGGCGACGGCGTGGACATCGCCAACGGAGACTGCGACGACACCCGAGACAACGTCTACCCCGGGGCCCCAGAGGTCCTCGATCGACGGGACAACAACTGTGACTTGCAGGTCGACGAGACATTCTTCAATCGCATCTTGCTCAACGACGGAACTGGCTTGTTCACCGATCTGCCCAGTGCTGGCGTGGAGGTCTTCGATCCCTCGACCGCCGCCGCGTTCGGCGATGGCAACGGTGATGGCTTCCTCGACGTCTACTGGGGGAGCTGGTTGGTCCATTACCCCGACCCGCCCGCAGTCGCAGACAGCTACTACCAGGGCAACGGAGATGGGACCTTCAACGACGTCTTTGGCACCGCTGGAGTGAGCATCACCGGTCCTCGCGCCAGCTACGGCGTGCTCTGGACCGATTACAACAACGACGGACACCAGGATATCTGGGTCGGCAACTACGGCTACGGTCGCAACCTCCTGTTTGAGAACCAAGGGGACGGCACGTTCATCGACGTCGCAGCGGACAAGGGCGTCCATTGGGACGGCGTGGGTTATCAAGGAGGCAACACCTTTGGCGGGGACTTCGGCGACATCGACAACGACGGGGACATGGATCTCTACGCTGCAAACATCGCCCACCCCCGTTACCAGCCCAACAGCGATCCGAGCACCATGCTGGTGAGCTCAGGGCCGCCGGACTTCACCTTCGAGAACCTGCGCGAGGAGCTAGGACTGGTCTACGACGAGGGAGACATCAACGCCGTCTTCGCCGACTACGACAACGACATGGATCTCGATCTCGTGGTGGGACCCACCTACCCGATGCACTTCTCCCGCCTGTATCAGAACAACGGCGACGGCAGCTTCGTCGACGTGACCTACGAAACGAACACGGCGGTGGAGAAAGGCGCCGGCCTGGCCTGGAGCGACGTGGACGAAGATGGTGACCTCGATCTCCTCATCGCCGATGGCTCGGGCGATCCTTACGTGCACCTGTTCATCAACCGGGTGGGCCAAGACAACCACTGGCTCCAGCTCGACCTGGAAGGCACCACCACCAATCGCGATGCGGTCGGCGCTCGGGTCACCCTCGAGGCGGGCGGGGTGACCCAGATCCGGGACGTTAGCGGCGGCGGCGGGCACACGGCCCAGCAGCAGTCACGGATCATCCACTTCGGGCTGGCGAGCCTCACCGCCATCGATTCGGTCACCGTGCGCTGGGTAGGCGGCGGAACCGAGACCATCAACGGCCTCGCCGTGAACGGACGGTACCGGGTCGCCGAGGGCAGCGGGCAGGGCGTGCTCGTCAATCCTTGACCAACCGGATTGCGGGACACACCTCGGTTCGCCCGAAGATTCGTCAGAGCCAACAATTCGGCCCAGGGTACCCAACCAAGGTAAAACAACGGTGACGAAAGGTGGAGCCATGTCCCAAAGTACGCACCGTATCGCCCAAACGACTGCCATCGCCGCGCTAACCCTGGCCGCTTCGACAGCCCAAGCCGCCGAGCCACCGGCAGCCGCACCACCGGCAGCCGCACCACCGGCAGCCACACCACCGGCTGAAGCCGAGGACAAAGACGGTGCTCGCTTCCGGGGCGGCGTCTCGCTGAGCGGCGGCGCCATGATGCTCTCTGGCGCCACCGCCGGGCTCGGCGGGGTCGAAGGGCGGTTCGGCGTCCAGATCATGGATCTGCTGGGCATCTACCTGCAGCCACAACTGGCGCTCGGAGCGGACAGCAACTTCTTCGCAGGAAGCATGGGAGGCACCCTGCTCGCCGAGGCCACGTTCATCGACCAAATCTTCGTGGGAGCCGGCGGGGGCGGCGGCTTGGTCCAATATGGCGGCACCGAAGCCGGCGGCACACTCCACTTCCGAGC
>JAUVCD010000330.1 GCA_030590865.1 Myxococcales bacterium
ACGGCGTCGTTGACGATCCGACGCCCGCCGGGGGCGGTGGGGCTGGGGGGACCACGACCGACGGTGGGAGCGATCCGGGCGGCAGTGGCGGCAGCGGCGTTGGCGGCAGTGGTGGCGATGACTGCCCAGCTGATGTGATCTGTGTGGACAGCTTGCCCTTCGTCGACACGAACACCACCATCGGCGGCAACACGGTGCTCGACGGCTATGGCTGCGCCCCCACCACGAACGAAGCGGGGCCCGAGCGGGTCTACCGCGTCGATCTAGCCGATAGCGGATTGCTGGTCGCCAGCCTCGACGGCTTGGGCGATGGGGTGGATGTCGACGTGCACATCCTGCAACAGCTCGATCCAGGGGCGTGTTTGGACCGGGGCCACTGGGACTCAGCGGCGCTCGTGCCTGCCGGGCGGTTCTGGGTGGTGGTCGACAGCTGGATCGACACCGAGTCGATCTCTCACGAGGGCAGCTACGAGCTGACCCTGGCGCTCACTACTGCCCATAGCCACCTCTCCGAGGGATTGGCTCCGACGGTGCTCGATGCCGGACTGCGGGCCTTTGCGCTCGGCTGGGAATTCGGCGACACCATCGAGCTCGAGTACGGCATCATCGACTACACCAGGCCGTCGATCGAGCCGCGCTTCTTCGTGCTCGATCTACGCCAGGGCGACTTGCTCTACGCCGAGCTGGTCTCTCACGGCGAGGGCTCGCAGGACCCGAACGACATCACCCTGACCGGCAACATGAGCAACCTCGAGGGCTCGCACGCGAGCTCGGTCGGTCTGGTGCTGACCGCCGAGACCTACAATGGGTCGAACGGCTACTCGCTACGACTCGACGGCCTGGAGGTGGGCTTCAACCACAACGATCGTGATCGGGCGATCGTGGTGCACGGCGCCGACTACGCCACCCAGAGCTTCGTCGACGACTACGGCTACCTTGGCCGGAGCTGGGGTTGCCCGGCGGTCGATCCGGTGGTCACGGGCCAGCTCATCGACACGCTGGCGGGCGGGCGGCTGCTGCTCAAGTACTTCGACGATCAGAGCTGGTTGAGCAGCTCGGTCTACGTGGGGCCCTGAGGGGCTGCGGCCCAGCAGGGCGGCTCGGGGCGCTGGCTCACATGGTCGCGATGACCTTCTTCAGCTTGGCCTTGTCGAAGCCGATGATGAACTCGACGGAGCCGTCTTCGTAGGCCACCTCGGTTTGGGGCACCCCTTGCTGCCCGGTGCGAGCCACCAGGCTCTCGGCAGCCTTCTGATCGTCATCGACGAAGACGACATCATGAGGCGCCTTCTCCTGATCGAGCCAGGCCTTCTCCATGTTGCAATAGGGACAAGTGTGACTCGAGTAGAGCGTGATCTTGGTCACCTTGAGGGGCAGGACTTCGGCGGCCGCTTCGACGAGCGCCCGGAGGGACGCCTCTGCCTCTTCGGTCATCTTCAAGATCTCTTCATTGGGGGCGGCACTTCCCAGCAAGGTCGGGGTAGCCGCGCCCACAATGGTCGAATCGTCTTTGTCGATGACACTTACCGTGCAGGGCAAGAGGCCGAGCAGGTTGGGATCGGTGTTGATGACCGTTTCGGCCCATTCAGGTCGGCAGATGTTGACGATGGTTGCCTTGCCGCTGGGCAAGGCTGATTCTCCCATGACGGCGAATCCCCCATCCTTGGCGGCTTTTAGGAGCCGAGCCAGGGTCTCGGCGCGGTCGTGCTTGCTCGTTCTGAAATAGGCGATGTTCATCGAACGGTCCTCTCATGCAATGGTCGTGCGGCCAGGCAGGGGATTACAGACCTTGCCCCCGCTGCTCGCGCAGCCACTTGCAGTAGTGCTCGAAGGTGCGGGTGTAGCGCTCGGCTAGGGCGCTGTCTTCGGCGAAGCGGGAGCGCCACTGCTGGTCCAGCACGCTGGCCTGAGCTGGGTCGCGCAGCTGGTAGCGAGCGCAGGTGTCAGCCAATCGGTCGCTGTAAACGTCTCGCTCGGCACAGAAGGCGGCGTACTGCTCGAGCGTCAATTGCACCGGCGCCGCGTCCTGCGCTTTCGTCGATACCGCAGCGCCGGAGTCGGGCAAGGCTGGTTGCTGTGGGATGGTCGCCGATTGAGGATCCTGGTCCTCGTCGCCTCCCTTGGCGCCGCCTTCACTGCGATCGGGGATGGCAGGGACTTTGAAGGGCAAGGCGGCGGCCGTCGCTGCACGGCTGGCGGCGACGGCCGTCTCGTTGAGGTGTGGGAGCTTGCCGCTATCCCCACCGACGGCCCCACCCTCGGCGGTCGCTGGTGGAGGCGCACCTCGACCCTGGAAAGGGAGCGGCCGGCGTGCCATGAGCAGGTCGTCCACCGGCAAGGTCATCGCGTCATTCTCGTCGAGCGGGATGCGGTTCAGCGCTTCCAAGTCGAGACCCGCAAGCTTGGCGGTGACGTCAGAGCCCGCAGTGGCAGCCTGAGCGGGTGGCGCCGCCGGAGCGGAGGGTGCCGCTGGAGCGGAGGGTGCCGCTGGCGGAGCCACGGCGGCCGGCGGAGCCACGGCCGGCGGAGCCACCGGGGCCACAGGCATCACCGGCACGGGGCTGGCAGGTCCGACTCGGGCCGGCGACCCGCTCCCCGGCGCCCATGGCGACCCTTTGCGAGTCATCGGCAGTCCCGGCGGAGGTGCTTCATCCGACGGTGGGGGCATATCGGCCCGGGCCGGCCGCTTTGGCTCGTCACGTCCCTCGGACGACGCCGCCGAGGGCGTTGGGGCAGGCTCGCCAGACTCGTCGTCAGACCCAGTCGGCTCTGTTTGCTCCGCGCTACCTTCTTGCGGAGCCTCCCGGTCCTCGGCGCAGAGCACGGTCCAGGCGGCTTCGACTCGCTGCCAGCGCTTGCTGTCCATCGAGGTGATGGCTTGGCTCACTGCGGCGAGGATGTCCTTGGCTCGGCTCAGGTGGGCGAGATCGAGGGCGCCATCGGCCGCACGGCGCTCGCGAAAGGTCTCCAGGGCGCTGTCCGGGGTCAGGATGAGGCCCGACAGCAGCAGGGAAGCTTTGCTGCTGGACGCCGAAGATTGTTTGGGGTCGTCCTTACTCATCGAGTTGGTGGGTGTTCAGGGAGAGAGCAACAGGACCTTGACTTGACTCGGCACGATGCGCGCGCCTGGGCAATTGGTGGAGTTCTGGAGGGACATGCTGGTCATCCTGGTGGCCGGGGCGCCTCCGACCAAGACGGTGAAGGCGGCGGTGAGGTGGCGGTCTGGGCCCATGACCGTTCCTGAAGCCACACCCATGTTCACCCCGGCGTTGTCGCCATTGGTAAGCGGAACGGTGGTCAACAGATTATGGGCCGGCGCGCACATGAACAAGGTGGTGTAGGCGGCAGGCACGCCCATCGGTCCCATGCCGATGTTTGGATAGGGGATAGGGATGGGACCGGCAGGCGTGGGGGTCAGGCAGACGTCTGGAAACCCAGTGTCCATGCCCATCATTTGAGTGTTGGCGAACATCTTTTCTTGCCTCAGCCGATGTGGACCTGATCGCCATCAATCTTGGCGAGTTTGTTGGCGGTGATGACCGCGTTTTCGGCATGGAGCCTGGCGGTCCCCCGAGCGCGGTGGTCGATCTGCTCGGCTCGCACCTGATCCATTTCCTCCACCAAGCGGTAGTAGCGCTTCACCCGCTGAACGAAACGTTCGGCGAAGGCGTCGACCGTCTCGGCGACGGTGGAGAGCTTGCCGATCTTTGCCTCCACGACCGACCCGATCATCCGCAGCTTGCCCATGATCACGTCACCCTCTTCGGCGCGGACCGACAGGCGCTGGGCGTCGATGGTGCCGTCCCCTGGGGTCGCCACATCGACGCCCTCTTGGGCCGCCACCCGGAGCCGGCCGCTGCGCACCGCGAAGTCGACGTCACCGTCGAAGGAGAGCTTGGCAGGCGCCTGCTCGTCCCGAGACAGCACGCCCATGACGAAGGTGGCGGTCGGTAGCGTGGCGACCAAAACGTGATCGCCGATCTGCGGCTCGACCAGGCACATGGTGGCGCGCTGCGCGACGACCCGACGGCCGGCGAGCTCGACGGTGAGCTCCTTGCCCAGGGCGGAGACGATGGCGCCCCCTTCTAGAAAGGCTTCTTCGGCTTGGACCTTTTCGGCCAGGTTAGTCATCTCTGCTCCTCGGCTACTCAGTGCTTGGGCTGGAAGTTCTCGGCATCCGCCAGGTCGTCATCGTCACCGAGGGCGGTGCGACGGCTGGGGAAGGTGGTGCCTTCTTCAATGGTCTGGTGGAAGCGAGCGCGGAAGAGCTTGGCTCCCGAGAAGTCTGCGGCCGACAGGTCGGCGTGGGAAAAGTCAGCGTATTTGAGGTTGGCACCATTGAAGCGGGCGCCGACCGCCTTGGCGTTCATTAGAATGCACCGCTCCATGTTGGCGTCGTCGAGCACGGTCTGAGTCATGTCGGCGTTGACGAAGAGCGACTGGAGCAAGTCAGCCTCATGAGCGCTCACTTGGTCGAGTTGGGCCTCTACGAAGATGCAGTTGTGCGCGATGGCCTTGTCGAAGCTGGCGCCGCTGAGATCGGCGCCCTTGAAGTTGCACTTGCTGACGTCCGATTCGGCGAAACGGGCACCGGCGAGCTTGGCGTCGGTGAAGACGCACATGGGGCAGGTGATGCCTGAAAAGTCCTGACCCTCGAGCTGGGACTCCATGAACACGGTCATGTGCAGTTTGGCGTCCCGTAGCTTGGCCGTCCGTAGATCGACCCCGTAGAAGGTGAGCTTGTCGAGGTTGGCGCCCGCCAGGTTCAGCTCCTCGACGACGCAGGTGAGGACCTTGCCGCGGTCGAGATTGGCGCCTGCGAAGTCGGCGGCCCGCAAGTTGCACTGAATGAAGGCGGCGGTCGAAAGGTCGCTGTTGCGAAACGAGGCGCCGGCCAAATCGCTCTCCACGAAGTTGGCGATCACCAGCTTGCCCTCGTCGAGCTTGGCACCTGGCAGCTGGCACTTGTGAAAGCCGGTGAGGTGCAGATCGGCGCCTGTCATGGTGCAGCCGCTCAGATCACTGTTGCTGAACGACGCCTCTTTGATGGCAGCGCCTGTCAGGTCGACCCCAGCCAGGTTCACCTTCTCGAAAATGCCGCCGTTCAGATCGGCACCTTTCAGCTCGAGCCCGGTGAGGTCGACTTCATTCACCACTTGGCCATGGATAATGGCGTCCAACAGTGCGCTACGGTCCATCCTTATGCCTCGGGATCTGACGCGACCGTTCCAGGTTGGCGTCACGTAGGTTGGTGTCTCCGTCGGCGCGCACCCGGGCCAGATCCACGCCGAACAGATTGGCGCCCAGGAGGTTGGCGCCATTGAGCTTGGCCTTCTGCATGATGGCCCCAAGCAGATCGACGGAGGTCAGGTTGGCGCCAGTGAAGTTGGTGCGGATGGCCAGGGCCTGGCGAGCGCGGGCCTGGTAGAGACTGGCCCCCGTCAGATCCGCCTTCATCAGGTTCACGTTGTCCATCTGGGCGTTGTCGAAGCGAGCCTCGCGGGCGTTCGCGCCCAAGAGCAGAGCGTTGGGCAGGCTGGCGCCCGAAAAATCGGCGCGCTCGAGGCTGGTCTCGTAGACGAACTGGGCGGTGTCTAGCTGGCACTTGCGGAACTGGGCATCGTCGAGCTTGCAGGCAATCAGCGACGTCTTGATCATCACCGCCTCGTCGAAGCACACGCCGCGGGCGTCTACCTCGTAGAGCGCCGACCGGCTCAGATCGGCCCCTGCCATGCGGACCGGGCGCAGGTCGAGCTCGAACAAAAGCAGCTCGTGAGCGATGACGCCGCCAAAGTCCACGCCGTCGCCAAACTTGATCTCGTGCAGCTGAGCTTTTTCGAGATGGACGCCGCTGAAGGAGACGTGGCTCAGCTCGGCCTTGGAGAGGACCGTCTCGACCATCCTGCAGCCGGTGAGGTTGGCGCCATCAATGTGAGCACCCCCCAGGTTGGCGCCCGACAGATCGGCACCCTCCAGGTTGGTGTTCCGCAAGGTGGCGTGGGCCAGCACCGCGCCTTGTAGGTTGGCACCCTTCAGGTTGGTGTCCGTGAGATCGACCGACTCGAGGAACGCGCCTGACAGGCTGATACCCTCCAGGTTCAGCTTCGACAGATCGGCGCCACTGAAATCACGGGCCTCGAGCTCGATGTCGTTGTGGTGGGCAACCTCGATCTCGGCACGGAACAGGTCAGAAGCGTCACGGCCGATGGGCTCGAAGGGGTGCTGCATGTGGGCGCTGTGCCGGTACAGCGTCTCGGCCTGGGCCTGCATCAATTGGAGCTTGGGCAAGAAGTCCGGGTCCTCGAGCTGTTGCTCGAGCTCCACCATCGGCACATCGCCCTCTCGGGCCGTGGCCAGCAGGCTGCGCATCCACTCGACCTGCTTCTCAGCGTTGAACTTCGGCGGGCCAGCGCCGTCCTTCTGCGCTTGTGCCACCGCATCGTCGTAGTCGAGCCCCTGGGCGGCAAACTGGGCCCGGGCGTTTTCCTTCATCTCCGCTTCGCGCTTGGCGAGCTCTTCGCCCAGCTCTTTGGCACGACTTTGCTGCGTCTCGACGGTTTCGATGATCCCGTCGATGTCGTCGGCGTCGGGCACCGGCTCGTTGGGAGGCAGCTCGGTCATGTTGAAGTCTGCCGGATCGAGCCCCTGCTCCACGATGTGCGCCTTGGCCTCGGCGAACTTCCGCTCGAATCCCCGCCGGTTGTTCGCCGCGAGGTAGCCATCCATTGCCACCCATTGCTGGACGTCGGTCTTGGCCGGTCGCGGGGCCCAGCCTTCCATCTCCTCAGGCATGAGGTCGTCGTTCTTCAGCGCCGCCAGGGCGCCCTTTTCTTTGTCGAGACGCAGCTCGAGAGCCGCCTGATAGTGCTCGGCGGTGCGCGGCTTGCCCGGCGCCTCACAGGCCGCCACCAGGTGAAGGATGTCGTCAGCGTCGTCTTCCTCCACCTCGATCACGCCACGAAAGACCAGAATGCCGACCAGCCGGTGCGGAATGAGCCGCACCGTATCGAGGCGCATGGGCACGTCGATGAAGCGCTCCTCACCGTCCTCACCCCGTTGGGTGACGAAGGCTCGGGTCAGCACATCCGAAAGCTGCCCCTCGATGCGTGGCCGGTCGGGGTGCATGTTCTCGACGACAAAGGTCTCGGTGCCGTCGAACCAGTCATCGATGTGCTGGTCTTCTGGGGCGGCGTTGAAGAGGGTCGGATCCATGTCGGCCGCGTAGCCGGGGTAGCGGGTCTCCAGCCATTTTTGGTCGTAGGTCCCGGCCTTCTCGAAGCGCTGCGGCCACGAGTATTCGAAGGCGCCGAACCCCTCCGGATCCGGTCGATCCCCTGGCGAGTTGATCAGCTTGCGCGGATTCTCGATGTTGGGCAGCGGCTGGTATTTTTCGTCGTCGACCTCGATGTCGTCCACGCCGATGCCCTTGGGATTGCGGTCGAACCCCTCACCGCCGAAGGCATGGTGCCAGTCGACCGGCATCTGCTCGAAGGGCTCAGGCTCGGTTTGCACGCCCCGGCGCCAGCGGCGATCGCCGATGACCGCCAGGCGCTTGTCGATTTTGCCGAGTGAAACGCGCACGAAGGACACCGGAGTGGCCAGCCCCCCCGGCGGGTAGCAGTGGCCGTTGACCAAGAGCTCACCCTTGACCTTGAGGTTTCCCTCGTCGAGCAGGCCGTCTTCGCAGGCCAGCTCTTCGCCGACCAGGTTCCACAGATCCACCTCGGACAAGAGGGCCCGGGGCTCGTCGAAGGAGAAGCCCGTGATGAGAGACAACACCAGCTGGCAGCGCCCCTCGTGTTCGAAGGTGCGCTGCAGAACCGTGAGCTTGTCGGGTTTGACGACCTTCATGTCGTATTCGAGGCCTTGGGGAACTCCCACAACACCGCGGCCTCGCTCTTGGAGGAGAGGGCCGAGATACCACAACTGAAACCGGTGCCGCCGAGGGCGACACCACAGGCCTCGTACTTTATTCCCGTTTCACCCAGCGCAATGCCGGCCATCTCGAACTTGGCGCCAGCGGCGCCGAAGTTGGCCAGGCTCATCTCGATTTTGAGCAGGCTGATCTTCATGTTGCTGACGAAGGTCCACAGATCGGAGGGTACGGTGACCTCACAGCTGGACGCGACGACGGTGGTCGAGGCGGGGATGACCCAGCCGAGGCTCTTGTAGGTCCGCTTCGTCGGTCCGCAGAGGCGGAACAGGCTGGCGGGATACATCATCACCGTCGCACCGGTGGCGTGGCGGGTGAGCTTGCCGAGGTGGGTCGTCGAGGTGCTTCCCAGCACGGTGCGGGTGTGACTGTCGTTGAACTGTTGTTCCAGGATGGCGTCGTTGACCGTGGTGGCCTGGCTGCTCAAGAACAGCTCGGTGCGAGGCTTGGCATTGACCACCGTGTCCTGAGCGGTCTGGTAATCCTCAGTGACCTGCCCGACCGTCATGGTGAGTTGGGTCGCGCCGTAGGTCTCGACGCAGCCATCCTTCTTGACCTCGGTGCTCTGGGGACCGGTCACCATCGAGGTCTGGGTCGCCTTGTAGGTCTCGGTCACCGCGCCCTGGACGGTTTCTTTCAAATGGCCGCCGACCAAGATGTCCTGGTTCGAGTCGATCTGGAACTTGCAGTTGCCGTCAGTGTGGAACTCGAAGTGGTGGGTCTTGTCGTCGTGGGGCAAGCCGAGGTGCAGGTGGGTTTTTTGGGTGGGCGTGTTGAGCACGATCCACTGTTTGCCCTCTTGGTCCTCCATCTCGATACGGTTGTCGCCACCGGTGTGGATGACGTTGCGGCTGTGATTGTCGGCCGTCACCACGCTGGGGTTGAGCGCATTGGGGACCGCTCCAGCGATGACCGGACGGTCGGGATCGCCGGCCAAGAAAGCGATCATCACCTCGGTGCCCTTGCGCAGCGGGAAATGGAACCCCTCTGGGTTGCCGCCGTGGGGCTGCATCATGCGGATGCAGGTGGAGGCCTTACCGCTGTCGAGACCACTCTCATCGAGGTTGAGGATGACGCGGTAGCGACCTTGATCGTCGATCTGGGCGTAGTCGCTGTCCGCCGGCCCATCGATCACGCCGCTCTCGAAACCATAGACCCGCGGCTTGGGCGTGCGCCGGGGCGGACGGTAGGTGACGGTGTCCACGATGGCGGTGATGTCGGCCTGGTACTCGACCCCATGCTCGAGCCCGGTGAGCGCGGCCATCTGTGCCGTGGTGCTCGCCATGCTGCCCTGATGGCGAATCGAGGTGCACAGGTAGCTGCCGTTGAGCCAGCTGACCGGGTGACCATCGAGATCGAAGCCGTGGCCAGCAGCCAGGTGGAAGCACCGGGCGCGGCCGGTGGCCACCGATTGGGCGGCGAGCAACTCCTGGGCGCGGATCTTCGCCAGCGCCTTACCTCGTTTCGGCGTGAAGAAGCGGTCGTCCCGGTGGGCGGTAACCTCGACCTTGCCACCGCCGTAGGCCTCAGCCTCACCTTTCACGTCGAGGCTGGGGTTCTCGTAGTCGTAGTCGGTCAGGGTGACCTTCTTGGGCTGCTGCCGATTGCGGCGGCGGAAGCGGTGGAAGGCCTCGCCGGCCGAGTGGTCCCCTCCCCCACCGGCGGCGTAACGCACCGGCTTCTTGGTGAGAGGATCGCCAACGGCGCCATCGGAAATGATCAGCTTGTCGGCCTCGCCGCTGTGGTCGAAGCGGTAGTGCATGCCCTCGTGCTCCATCCAGCGGGTAATGAAGTCGAGATCGCTCTCTTGGTACTGACAGACGTGGGCTTCTGGCGGGTAGTCGCCGTCGAGCTGTAGCTCGAAGTCGTTGCTGGTGAGCCCAGCCGCTTCCAAGACCTGCTTGATGATGTCCGGGATCTTTTGCTCGGTGAAGACCTGGCTGTGCTTTGAGAGCGCCAAGAGCTGCACCCGGGGCACCACCACCAGGCGAGCAAGGCTGCGCTCGGTTTGCTCCAAGAGGATGTCCACTCCCGAGATGACGCCGTGTAGGGCCCGGGCCGGAGGATGGTTGAATTCGAGAGAGAGCTTCTGGGCCACGGCGTCTTCCAGCCCCTGGGCGTCGGCGGAGGTGACGAAGATCTCGAGCTCGAAGGGGCGGGACAGCTCCTCTCGGCCACGGAAGCCGACGAGCACCACGTCAGCGGGCAGGTCACCTTTGAGGG
>JAUVCD010000931.1 GCA_030590865.1 Myxococcales bacterium
ATCGGTGACGGTCAGCGCCAGCTTTGTGTCGAAGCAGGGGGCAGACCGGCAGGCCATCGCGGCGCGCGCCGGCGGCAACAATGCGCTGACGTTCCTTCCCAAGCGGGATCCGGCGGTTGCGCCAGTGTCCGACAGGTCGGAGCCAAACCCGGAAACGGTCCCCGCCGGTCCGGTGCCTGCCAGGCCGGCGGAGGTTGAGGGCGACGGGGGCCCAAGCGACGGCGCTCCCGAAGAGGGCGACGGCTTGGGGGTTACCGAACCGAGCTGGATTGCCTCACCTGGCGTCTTCATTGGTCTGGCGGTGGCCACCGCAGCGGTCGGTGGCGTGACCATTTGGAGTGGCATCGACACGGTGAACAACCCCGGGGCCGATGCGGTCAGGGAGGCTTGTGTGGGCCTCGGGCCTGACTGCCCCGAGTATCAGGATGGGCGCGCGAAACAGACGCGGACCAACATCTTGATTGGCGCTTCGGTCGGTGTTGCGGCGCTCACTGCGGTGCTCGGCGCTTTCGTGACCGACTGGAACGGTGAGGCTGAGGATGGGGGTGGGGATGCGGCGCTGCTGGATCCTAGGCTGCTGGAACCTGCGTTGCTGCTTGGGCCTCAGGAGCTGGGGCTGAACCTGGGCGGGAGGTTCTAGGGTGGTCGCGCGGGTGCAGCTCTTGCCTGAGGGCGAGCCCAAGGTTCTCGATCGCTACCAGCTCATTGGCGAGATCGCCTCAGGTGGCATGGCCACGGTTTTTCTCGCTCGGCTCCCTGGCGTTGGGGGGTTTCGACGACTCGTCGCCATCAAGCGGCTGCACCCTCACCTGGCTCACGAGCAGGAGTTCGTCGAGATGTTCCTCGACGAGGCCCGCCTCGCCGCGAGCATCCACCATCGCAACGTGGTGCCGATCCTCGAGATCGGTACGAGCGTCGGTGGCTACTACCTGGTGATGGAGTACATCGAGGGCGTGACCTTGGCGCGCCTGATGGCCCAGGCGGTGCTCAAGAAGTTGCCGGTGCCCCGTCCCATACTCCTCCGTATCGTGCTGGACACTCTGACCGGGCTCTACGCAGCTCACGAGCTCACCGACGACGACGGCGAGTCGCTGGGGGTCGTCCACCGCGATTGCTCGCCCCAGAACATTCTCATCGGGCTCGATGGCTGCACGCGCATCACTGACTTCGGGGTCGCCCGCGCCTCCAGCCGGCTTCACACCACCCGGGAGGGCGCGATGAAGGGCAAGCTCGCCTACATGGCACCGGAGCAGACGGGCGGAGATAATTTCGACAAACGTGCCGACTTGTTCAGCGTCACCGTGGTGCTCTGGGAGGCCCTGTCGTCCCGCCGTCTGTTTCGGGGCAAGACGGAAGCTCAAACGTTGCGCCGTCTCATCCACGAGCCGATCCCGCGACTCCGTGACGTCGTTCCGAACATTCATCCTGCCCTCGATGAGCTGTGCCACAAGGGACTGAAGCGGGATCCTGGTGAGCGGTTTCAAACTGCCGAGGAGATGGCAGACGAGCTCGAGGCCAAGGCCCGCGAGGCGATGGGGACTGAAGCTATCGCCACCGAGCGTGCCGTCGAAGGCTTCATGAGGGAGCGCTACAGCACCAGCGTGTCGAGTCAACGCGAGGCGCTGCGGGCGTGGTTCCAGGCGACGCCTACCGTGGTCAGTGAAGGGCCGCGCACCACCGTTCGTGGAATCGGCAAGGTCGATCCGAACCTGCTCGCCACCGCTCGCGAGCGAGCACTCAGCAGTGAGGAGGCCGAACAGGCCAAGCAGGCCGACCGAGCCGGGCGTGCCGCCAGTGGGGACGAGGCTGTCAAGCTCCCGGCGAGCGATGACGATGAAACTCACATCTACGAGTCGAGCACCCCATCGGCTGTGACCTCCGAATGGGTTGACAAGCCGATGGTGCCTGAGGTGGCGGCTACCCAACGCAGCACCGATTTGGCCGAGCGCCGGCATGGGGGGCGCTGGTTGATCGCCGCTTTGGTGCTTGGCGCCTTGGCGGCCGCGTTCATTGTGATCCGTCCCGACCAAGGTCCGTCGTCGGAGGTCGACACGGCGGCGAGCGATACCGGTGCGGCCAGCGGAACCGCTGCGGGACCCACCACGTCAACGGCAGCGCCCGTCGCGCCCGATCCCCCAGCGTCGAGCGAATCGGTGCCGCTGGCCGCCAGCTCGGCGCAGGGCTCAGACCGGCCGCCCCTGGGGCGGAGCAGCGCTTCTGTGTCGCCACCAGCGACCCGTTCGGTGCCACCCCCGACGGCTAGTGGGCCGCCGTCGAGCACGAAGGGGCAGGCGCCACCGACAGCGACGACGAGCGCTGCTGGCGGAATGGACGACCTGTCCAACCCTTATCGGTGATTTGGGTCCCGCGCGACAGGGGCAAGCAAGGCAGACCAGGGCATGACACCGGCAACAGCGAGCACCATCGGCAGGGCCTACGGCAAGCTCATTCTGTTGGGCGAACATGCGGTCGTCTTCGGGGCTCCTGCGCTGGTGGTGGCTATCGACCTCGAGGTCCGAGCCACGGCGCGGCGTGGGGCAGGACCGGAGCCACGACTAGACATGCTCGGGGCTCGACACCGGGCCGCTGAAGGGGGGCAGGACGGGATCGAGAAGGCCTTCGCGGCCCTGCTCGGGACCAGCGAGGCGTTCAGCGATCTGTCGGTCGAGGTTACCGGTGAGCTGCCGCCTGGCGTTGGTCTCGGGTTCTCGGCCGCTGCCGGGGTGGCCATTGCCCGGGCTGTGGGAGCCCTTGGTGATGACGTTTTGCAGCAGCGGGTGCGGTTACGAGCGATGGCGTGGGAGCAGGTGTTTCACGGCAACCCGTCAGGGGTAGACGTGGCCGCAGCGATGAGTGGTGGGTGCAGCCGCTTCACCCGCGCCGAGGGGGC
>JAUVCD010000601.1 GCA_030590865.1 Myxococcales bacterium
TGACCGTGCCGAGGGGGCGGCTCATCGGACGGCGCCGAGGCCCCAAGAGATGTGATCAATCATGAGCCTGACGGAGCGAAGGGCTCGCGCGCCCCTGGCGGCGGCTGGAGGCCGCTCATTGGGCGATGAAGTTGAAGGACACCTGAACGGTCGTCGAGGCGCCGGACTGCGGGAACCGCCAGTTGTTGACTCGGGAACGCACGCAAGACGCGAGGCCGGGATAGTCTTTGCCGCCGCTCGCCGAGACACTGCTGACGGCGCCTGATGGGGCGATCTTGATGGACACGAAAATCTTTGCACTGCCCTTGCCGCGTACCAAACCCATGCACTTGCGTGACACGGCGCGCCGGTTGCGATTGACGACGCTCTGGGCCTGAGCAGGCGTCAACCCGCGACCTGAGCCATCAGAACCACTTCCCGAGCTGCCGGTGGAGGGACCGTCTGGACCTCCCTGGTCACAGAACGGGTCATCGGGTTTGCAGCCCTTGGGCGGCTTGGCGCTCGGTGCCGGACCGGCCGACCCGCTGGTTTTGCCCGAGCCGTTGGTCGTTGGTCCACCTGGATCTCCCGGACCGTCGATGGTGACGTCGACCTGGGCGAGGGCGATGGCCGTCCCGGCGCTATTGGGAACCGAGCTGGCGCCTGAACCGCTTGGTTTCCCTGAGGCAGCGCCGGTGTTGCCGGCGTGGGACGCAGAGGGTGACGGTTGGGCTCCGCCAGGACCGGAGACGGCGAGCAACACGTAGGCGGCAACGCCGCCGAAACTGGCCGCCATGGCGATGAAGGCCCAGGCCATGGGGTGCATCCCGCGTTTGCGGCGACGCCGCTTCTTCTTCACCGGGATGCCCGCCAGCTCGGCGAGCTGCATCGAATCGGGGGGCCTGTCGCTGTCCTTCTGCGGCTCGTCAGCCACCAGGGGTGCGCGAGCGGCGGCCGGTGGTACCGCGCCTCCAGACAGCGGCGCCGGGGTGTCGAAGCCAGCAATGGGCTCTGGTTTCGTCGACACTGCCGCGGCTGCCGCGGCAGCTGCGCCCGCCAGAGGCCCCGACGACAGCTCGCCGCTTGCGCCAGCGTCGTCTGTGGACCCTTCTGCCCCAGGTGACGAGCGCTCTTTGACCCGCGTGAGGGCCACCGGGTCCGATACTGCCGCGTCGGGAATGCCGAGCTCACTTTGCTCAGGTAGCAAGGCGCGCAGCTCCTCGAACCCGTTGAGTGCCCTCCAATCCGTGAGCTCCTCGCGCCACACCAGCGACTCGGCAGTCACCTTGCCGGCGTCGATCTGAGCCTTCAGGTAGCCTAGGTCAATCGGCCCGACAGGCTCGCCGGCGATGCCCACATACCACTCAGGCACTGACCCATAGCCGGCCGCCGAGCTCGGTGGCGCTGCCTGAGACGATGACGCCGGTGGCGGGGCCACCCCCGCCTGAGACGGCCCCGCCTGAGACGGCCCAGCCTGAGACGGCAGAGCGCCGACCCCACTGACCGGCGCTGGCGCTCCGGCAGCCGGCCGTGGAGCGCGGCGGGCTTCACTCAGGGCGTCTTCCGACGGACGCTCCATGATGACCGTGGACTCGTCGTCGACAGGCCGCCGCATTGATGCAGGGGCAGCCCGCGGTGAGCGGGTGGGGGCACTGGGCGCGGCAGCCCCCGGGCGCGGAGCTGGGGGGGCCCCTGCTCGCCCAGGACCGGTAGGTCGGTTGGTCCCCAGGCGCCCCGGGCCGGCTGGGCGCGGAGCACCACCAGGTCGAGGCGTACCGGGCCGCGGGGGCGCACCAGGCCGCGGGGACGCACCAGGTCGCGGAGCGCCCGGACTTGGTGGAGCGGGTCGGTCGGCACGAGGTGGCGGGCGCCGAGGGGCACCTGACTGAGGGGCTCGAGCAGAAGCTGGTCCTGGAGCCGCTTTGGGCACACCTGGCCGGGCGGATGGCCCAACGGATGGCCCAACGGATGGCGGAGCGCCTGGCGGCACGTAAATCGGCTCGAGCACCCCACCCGAGTGTTTCGCCCGCACGACGATGAGCGTCCCGCACTTGCGACACTTCATCCGAACGGTCTTGCCCGCTACCTTTTCGTCGGCGATCTGATACTTCGCGCCGCAGCTTTGGCAGTTGAATCTCATCGCCCTAGGCCATGCTCATCCAAAATTGGAGCACGGCAATCGTCGAAGCTACGCGGCAAAACACTGAAACCAACAGAGTAATTGGGATCACAGAACGGCGACAAGAAGTCGCTTGATTGACTCGCGGGTCTTGTCATCTGGAGCGGCAGCGAGACAACGGGACCACATCTCGATGGCCTTGTTCCGAAAGCCGGCGTTTTGATACAAGACCGCAAGGTTTTTGAGGGCTGGAAAGAAGTCTGAGCGAATGCTGAGCGCCGTCTCGAGCTCTTGGATGGCGTCGTAGAGCTGACCGGCCTTGCCAAACAGCAAGCCGAGGTGGAAGTGCACCTCGAAGGCCAGCGGATCGCGCTCGATGCCGGTGCGTAGCTGACCGATTGCCTCCTCGAGACGACCCGCCTTGTAAGCCTCGATCCCAGCGCGGAGATAGGGCTCAGCCTCTGCCGAAGTGGCCTGGGGAGCAGCCGAAGCCGAGGCTCCCGCGCTCTCCACGGTATGAACCAAGTCGCCGATCCGTAAGGGTTTCTCCAAGAAGGCGTCGATCCCATAATTCGATTTGAGATCCTCGGCGAAGCGCCAACCGCGATACAGCCCAGACACCATGATAATGACGATGTCTCGATAGCGCTCACTTCCCTTGAGCTCCCGGGCCACCTCGAACCCGTGCACGTTCGGCAGTGTCGCTTCGAGCACCATGGTGTTGGGCTTCTCGGCACGGATCATCTGAAGCGCCATGTCGCCACGGCTGGCCTCGAGCACCCGATGGCCTCGCTCACCGAACACGCTGACGACCATCCTCCGCACCTCAGCGTCTTCGTCCACCACCAACAGCGTCTTGCCACTCTTGATGGGAGGCCTGGGGACAGGACGCTGGGGCACAGCGCGGCGCCCTGCATCGACGGCCCCAAAGGTGGGCTCGTCGAACTGCACCTCAGCGGACTCGCTGCTTGCGGCAGCGGCCATGGCGTCGTCCAGCACCACCGGAGTTTCGCTCGGCACCACGGCCTGCATTTTCGGGTTCGATGGCCTGAGTCGTCTCTCGAGCTGCGTCGAGGGCGCCTCGTCAATAGTCACCGCCGTACTCAGTTGAGCTTGAGCAACTCCCGCTTTGCGGAGCGTCTCGGGCGGACACTTGGGGCCAACATAGTGTTTTAGCCCACGGTCCCGTCCGTCGTAGGCGTCAGCGATCACGCGCCTGAGACTGCTCTGCAGCGAGATGTAGGGGAAGGCACGCTTGCCGGTCACCATCTCGAGCTCTTCGACCACGCTCTGGTCACCAGGATCCGCCATGGCGACGAACATGCGATTACCCTTGACCAGCACCGGCACGATGCTGTGCCGCTCGGCCATCTCGCGAGGCACGAGCCGCAAGTCATCGAGTCGAATGACGACCTGGTTGAGATCGATACCAGGACATCCGCTCTGCTCGCTGAGCGCCTTGAGAGCCTGTGTCTCGACGATCACACCCTGGTCAGTCAATCGTGACACCAAGGGCGGATCACCGCGCTTGCTCTCTTTGAGCGCCTTCTCCAACTGGCTCGCCGATACCGCACGCTGCTTGAGCAGGATGCTACCGATGGGCTTCTTTTTTTCGCTCGTCATGCCTCGGAAACGGTCTCGTGGGTGATAGCTTGGCTTACGCCAGAATGTCAGTTGCGTCCACGGCGGAACTCCCCATCCCAGCCGCTTGGCCGGGACACAGCCAAGAGGTCGCGTCTCAGACCTCGCCTGCCATCAGCCCATCGAGGTAGCGCCGGCGATAGGACGGGTAGCGCCCTTGGACGATCGCCTGGCGCGCGCCGGCGGTCAGCTCGCCATACAGGTGTAGGTTGTGCACAGACAACAGACGCAACACGAGAATCTCGCGGCTCAAGAACAAGTGCCTGAGATAAGCGCGCGAATAGCCACCCGTACATGTCGGGCAAGAGCAGCCCGGCTCGAGCACCTCTGGGTCGTTCTTGTAGCGGGCGTTCTTGATGACCAGCTTGCCACTGCGGGTGAGCGCCTGGCCGTTGCGCGCGTTGCGGGTCGGGAGCACACAGTCGAACATGTCGACCCCAGCGGAAATGGCCCGGACCAAATCGGCTGGCTTACCGACTCCCATCAGGTAACGAGGTCGCGCCGGATCGAGGGCCGGGGCGACCTGAGCCAGCACCTCGTGCATCTGCTCGATAGGTTCGCCCACCGAGAAGCCGCCGAGGGCCAAGCCATCAAAGGGTAGCTGGCCGAGCTCCTCGGCATGGGCAAGCCGCAGAGCAGGATCGGTACCCCCTTGCACGATGCCAAACAGGGCCTGGGGATCGGCACCATCACGATCCTCGGCCTGACGACGAGACGCCAGACATCGATGGGCCCATTGGGTGGTCGTGCGACAGGCCGCTAGCGCCTGAGCGCCGCCCACACCGCCGGGAGGACATACGTCCAACTGCATGGCGATGTCGGCGCCGAGCAGCCGCTGCACGCGCATGGCTTCCTCCGGCGTGAGCACCCGCCGCGAGCCGTCCAGGTGGGATCGGAGCACGAAACCATCGGCGGTGAGCTGGCACTTGTCGGACAGGGAGAAAGCCTGGAACCCTCCAGAATCAGTCAGCATTCCATGGGGCCACCGGCTGAACTCATGAAGCCCACCGAGGGCTGCAATGATCTCTGGGCCAGGCCGCAGCCACAGGTGATAGGTGTTGCCCAGCACGATCCGGGCCCCTGTTGCTGCGACCTCGGCAGGCGTGAGGGTCTTGACGCTGCCGAGCGTGCCGACGGGCATGAAGGTCGGCGTGGGCACCTCGCCGTGGGGCGTAACGAGCACACCAGCGCGGGCGTCGCCGTCGGTCGCAACAACCCGAAACGCCAGCGGAGCTCCCTCGGCCAGAAGACCGGTGACACCAGCAGCCGATGGCTCAGACTCGCTCACGATCCCTCCGACCGGTCAGCTCGGTGGTGGGCTTGGTCCTGGCGCGTCTGGCGATGGCCCCAGGCCGGTGTGGCACAACGGGGCATGAACATGGCGTCTCCGTACGAGTAGAACCGGTAGCGCTCGGCGATGGCCTCTCGATACCCCTCGGCGACCTGCTCCTGGCCACCAAAAGCGTATGCGAGAGCCAGCAACGTTGAGCCAGGTAGGTGAAAGTTGGTGACTAGCCCATCGATGATCTCGAAGCGATACCCGGGCTGAATGAGAAGCCGTGTCTCACCGCGCTGAGCCCGGATCAGACCGCCTGCCTCCCCGAGCGCGGCGGCCTCGAGGGCCCGCACGACGGTCGTGCCGACGGCAACGACAGGCGTGCCTGCCTGCCGGCTTGCATTGACCTGAGCCGCCACGGCGTCGGTTATCTCGAACTGCTCTGAATGCATCGGGTGGTCATCCAAGTCGGCGGCCGCGACGGGTCGAAAGGTGCCCGGGCCAACATGGAGGGTGATGGCGGCGATCGTCACTCCGCCGCCGCGCAGCGCTGCGATGAGCTGCTCTGAGAAATGAAGACCCGCGGTCGGCGCGGCCACGGCGCCTGGAACCCGAGCAAAAAGCGTCTGGTAGCGCTGCCGGTCCTCGGGCTCGTCTTCACGGCCGAGATAGGGCGGCAGCGGCACGTGACCCGCTGCCTGGATGGCATCGTCCACCGGACGGGAGTGGCGATGGTAGACGAGCAGAGTCGCCAACCCCTCACCGTCCAAAGGCCGCTCGACATAGGCATGAAGCTCGTCGCTCACCGCCACCGTCGTGCCTTCCCGCAAGGGACGAGACGAGCGGGTCATGGCCCGCCACCGGTCACAGCCATGGCCCGGCTGAGCAGCATCCGCTGGCAACACCGCTTGG
>JAUVCD010000440.1 GCA_030590865.1 Myxococcales bacterium
CCTTAGATCGCGTTAGCGACATCTGCCGCGGCCGCGCACGAGGTGGTGAGCGTTGCCCCCGCAGCGGCGATGGCGCTCGCGAACGTGACCTGGGGAGCGCCATTTTCCGGATGAGCGATCGGACTTCAGCGTCCATTGCCGGTCGGCCAAACCAGTTTGGATCCGCTATCCGCCGGGGCGCATGATACGTTGATTCCATGGGGAGTTTGCGGTTCACCTTTTCGCTGACGGCGCTCGGCGCCTTCGTCGCGGCCTGCGGGAGCACGGTCTGGATCATGGCGCCCGCGGAGACCGAATCCGGCGAGGGCGGTGGCGGTGGCGGTGGTGCAACCGGATCCTCGAGCAGCTCGTCGAGCTCGAGCTCCGACTCGAGCTCCAGCTCGAGCGGCACCGGCGGCACCGGCGGCTCCGGCGGCTCCGGCGGCAAGGAGGTCGGTCCCGTCTGCGCGACTGCGTCGGAAGAGACGACGCTCGAAAAGCTCATGGCCGACATCATCTTCATCGTCGACAACTCCGGCTCGATGACCGAAGAGATCGCCGCCATCGAACAGAACATCAACGTCAACTTCGCCAACATCATGACGGCGGCGCAGCTCGACTTCCAGGTCGTGATGTTGACCGACCACGGCATCGGTCCCTACAACGTGTGCGTCGCCCCGCCCCTCAGCACCAACACGGACTGCGCTGCGCCACCGCAGGAGGTCCCGGGCAAGTTCTATCATTACGACGTAAACGTCGGCAGCCATGACTCCCTGTGCATCGCCCTCGAGACGTTGCTCGGCACCAACAACGGTGGTTCCATCCCAGACCAGCACGGCATGTACCCCAACGGCTGGGCACCATTGCTGCGCGAGGAGGCCATCAAGTTCTTTGTCGAGATCACCGACGATGGCGTGACCTGCAGTTGGAACGGGCACAGCATCGACGACGCCTCGGGGACGCAACAATACCCAACGCCAGGGCAGCAGGCTGCGGTCGACTTCGACAAGTTCCTCCTGCAGCTGGCGTCGAACCAGTTCGGCACCAACACCAACCGCCGCTACAAGTTCTACGGCATCACGGGCGTTGCACCGAACAACCCACCGTCGCTGCCCTACGACAGCAACCAGCCGATCGTGAATTACAACTGCACCACTGCGGTCGACACGGGCGTGGGCTACCAGTGGCTCGCAATAGGGACCGGCGGCTACCGTTTCCCGGTGTGCGAGCACGGCGACTACGGCCCGATCTTTTCGCGCATCGCCGACGATGTGCTCGTCACCACGGCCATCCCCTGCATCATCGAGCTGCCCGAAGAGCCGATGGGTCAGACCTTCGACCTCGAAGAGATCGACGTCACCTTCGAGCCGTCACCCAACGCGCCGCTCCAAAGCTTCGAGCAAGTGCCAGGAATCACCGATTGCGTGCCCGGAGAACTGCAGTTTTTCGTCGAGAACGGCTCGGTCGAGCTGTGTCCCGACGCGTGCGCCACAGTCATCAACGGCGTGAGCGACGGCGAAGTGAAGGTCGACGTGCACTGTGTGCCCGAGCCCTGAGGATCGTGCTCAGAGCTGCGACCACGCGAACGCCAACTCCTTGGGTTTCGCAGGTCATAACCAGAACCCCTTTCCTTCCGCTTCTCCTCACCGTCGGTACCTTCCTCGCCTTCGTGCTCTAGGCGGAAGATTGTGGATGCGGACGCCGCAGTCGGGTCCGGGATTTGCACCTGAGCCGCCGGGCCGGCGGCCTCGGCCAGGCAATAGAGCACGGCCTGGTTCGTCTTTGCATCGGGTCGCAGCAGAAACAGCCGCTGAGGGGAACCTTGGCTAACGAGGTCGTGGTGGGCTCGATGGCAAATACGCCGGACGCGGACAGGGCGGCGGCTGACAGCGGTAGCGCTGGCGGCCCTGGAAGGTGCCATCGGGCATGCGTTGAGGCGCGCCCCCGGTGGAGAGCAAGCAGCAGGTCTTTCCGCGGGTGCAGGGACTGCCTCCGGGCGGGCATCCGTTCGCGTTACCTGCGGTGCCCGTGGTCTGCGGGGCCACCGTCGTGGGTGGGGCGGCGTTGGCAGTCGTGCTGGACAGGCAGCGGTGCGCGGTCACGTCGATGTGCAGCTCGCCGTAGCTGTCGTCCACCTTGGTCTCCGGTCCCCCGGGTCGCTTGGGCGTCCCACGAACCTCCTTGACCGTGCCCTCCACGTCGACGAGGCCTGGACAGGTGATGGGCTTGGGCAGGTAGACCACCGTCTGACCGCCCTCTTCCAGGTCGAAATACTCGGGTGACTTGCCCGGCACGTCACCGACCAGGTGCTGCCAAGGCGTGTTCGAAACCCGACCTCGCGCCACGATAGCCTTGCCGGGGATCCAGGCCCCACGGCTGGGAGCCGGACCCGCGGCCGTCGTGTTGCCAGGCGGCGGCGCCGTCGTCGTCGGTCCGGCCTGGGTCGCGGCAATGGGAACTGTGGGCGGCGGCGGTTGCGTGGCAGCGCCTGTCGACGAGCTGCTACAGCCCCCGACCACCGCCAGCGCTACGACGAGACGAGCGAGACCCATGTCGAGCAGTGTGAACCGGTTCGAACACCGTCACAACCGGAAGCTCAACGTCTGGGCCCGTCAGTTGCAGCGGCCGTAGCGAGAGACGGGTCCGGTGACCTGCGCGGTTCCGTCGGGTCGCATCTCAGTCGAACTTGGGTCGGGTCGTACTGGTAATCGTCTGAGGTGAGACGGGCCGGGCAGATTCGGCCCTCAGGGTTTGGTGGGGCCGGCACCGCTGAAGACGTTGAAGGTCGCCTGGAAGGGATGGCTTGGCACACACCAGGTCTCGCCGCCCGGCACGGGCGTGCTCACCGCTGTGCTCGGGTTGATGGTGACCTCGGTGGCCACGAGGTCGGTGACCGTTCCGGCGACTACGTTGTTGCCATCATCCAGGGTGGTCACGTTCAAGGTACCCGATTGGACGAGGAAGGTCCGCTGGCACTCGGAATCCTGGCAGCCGGTCTTGAGGGTGACGCAGGTGTGACACGTTGAGTAGTTCTCGCCGGTGAAAACGTGGCTGTGCGGCGTGCTGGTGGCGCCGTATTTGAACCAAAGCTCGACGATGAGGAGGTCCCCGCTATCGGACGGCGCCGAATAGCCGTTGTAGACGAGCACGTCGGTGAACGGGCTGAAGGCAGCCCCGGACTCGTGGTTCGTTGCTATGCCGTTGCGGTCGCACGCGGCGGCGCCCCCTTCGCCGCCGCCACCTGCTGCGCCTCCGCTTCCGCCGTTGCCACCCGCGGCGCCCGCGGCCCCGGTGCCGCCCGAGCCTCCATCGCCACCGCCCGAGCCTCCATCGCCACCGCCGCCGGTCCCGCTGGTCGACGACGTGCTGGTTGTCGTGTTCCCGCCTCCGTCGTCACTGTCGCAGCCTATCAGGGCGCACACTAGCGCTGCGATCCCCGTCCACCCGAGTCCCCGGTGAGCCATGCGGCAAAGCTACCACAACCACAGCGACCATTGTTCCGTCCAGGCTTGCTCAGCCGGCTGCCCAACGCCCTGAAACTGACCCACCCCAACAACCCAGAAGTGAGCCACCCCAGACGTTGATGTCGCAATGTCGCGGATCGGCATTGGGGGGCCGCCGGTCAGCTCCGACTCGAGCGCCTCTCAACTTTGCATTGGTGAATTGCAGATTTGCACGGTCACCCTTCGGCAGCGCCTTCAAGACCGCGAAACCTCGCGTCCAGAAGTTGGCACTGATCCTGCAATCATCTGGGCTCACTAGCGTCGCGGTGGAGATTCCCCCCCCTTCTCCACTTCGACGCTGTTTTCTTTTTGTGCGCCCTGGCCGGACGCCGGCTGCGCCAGCTGGGATGCTCAGCTACCGGCTGGGCGGGTGAGGGGGATCAGATCGCGGATCCACCAGTCGATGAGGCCCGGCGCGACGATCACGAGCACCTTGTCTCCCTTCTGGATCCCTTGGAACAGGTCGGGCTCGAGCGGGTGGAGCGTCAAGGTCTTTCCTGCCCGTCCCTCGCGCCAGTCCGACACGACGAGCTGAAGGCTCTGGCGCGACCCGATGCCGCTCACCTGCGTGTCGATGACCGCCAGTTGATGCTCCACGATTGGGTCGGGATCCAGCGCGCCGTTGGCGAACACGATCGCGCCGGCACCGAGGACGGCCGGTCCAATGGCCGTCAAGGGGAGCGTCTTCAGCAGCCGGTCGGCGGATAGGAGGTGGGCGCCGCGCAGGACGATGACGACGGTCAGACACCAACCCAGCAAGGCAGCGGTCACGCCCCAGGCGATGAACAGGAACTCGAGCGGGTAGAACAGCGTCATCCCCACGCCCAGCAGCCCGCCACCGGCCAACAGGCTGATCCCAGCGGTCACCAGCAGCAACTTGATAGCCCGCGGCCTCGGCGGGGCGGCTGCCGGACTTCTCATCGTCGTTTCCAGCTCAGGGCTCGCCATTCCATCACTCCACGGCCGCCAACACAGCGGCCACCGGCAGAGGATAGCGGACAGTCGCGCCGAATGTGACTTCAAGAACGCTGGCCCGTGCCGCGCCACCTCATCAGGCCGCTGGGATGGGAGGCCCCTCAGGGCGTGCCGAAAAGGCGATGGACGTTGTTGTAGGAAGGCACCTGCGAAGCTACTCGATGCAATACACCCCGTTGCTGCTGGCCACATAGAGCTTGCCTAGAGCATCCACGGCAACTGGGGCGGAGAACCGTTCGCGCTTGTTCTCGAACTCAGAGGGCAACGAGAGCGCCAGTCGGAAGATGCGGGTCCCGTCATCGCGGAAGACTTCCAGCACCGGACCGCTCAGCGTGATGATCCACTCGTTGGAGGTCACGGTGAGCCAGTGGCTTTCGCTTTTTTGAAGCCTCTGCCGCCAGACCACCTGCCCACTGTCGAGCCGCTGGAGCGAGTGTCCTTCCACGATGTAGATTCTATCGTTCATGCCAGCCGCGGGAGGTTGCATATGCCAGGACCGGTTCGTGCCAAGCTCGACCGAGAGGGAATGCTCCCAGAGAGACTTTCCCGATTGATCAAAGCACGCGAGAAACCATTGGTCTTCTGACCTACCCGCTTTTCTCCCCGCCACGACGATGTTGCCGGACAGATCGAGAATGGCGGTGGCAGATTCCGAGAATCCAGAATCGAACGATCTGATCTCCTTGCCGTCCTCGGTATCGAGGGAGATCACCCGTGATCCCTGAACGAGCAGGATGGTCTTCTCGTCCTCGGTGAGTAGGGCCTGGGTCAGAGATCCCTGCCGCTCGACGACCCACGCGAACCCGTCGTCGTTCTCGTTGAAGCTCCGCTTGTAAATGTAGTGTTTCTTTGGATTCCTCTGAGGCCCCCCCGTGTACTGGACAACGGCGATGAGCTCATCTTCTCTGGGCAATAGCAGAAACGCCCCCGACCACGTATCCAGGAATGGGAATGTCTTTTGGTTCAAGACGAACGTCCCGCCGTACTCCTGAACCATCAGGTAAGGAATGTCATCCGTGTAGGCGAACGCACGATTTCCGAATACGACGGGCTTCGATGTTCCTCCTCCGCCGGCACTCGTGAGGAGGGTGAGCTTTCCCATAGGATTGAACAGAAACAGGTGCTCGCTGCTGGCTACCCCGATGTTGCCCCCGCTCACTAGCACCTGGGTAGGAACTTGAAACACCATGCGGTCCCAGCTTTCCTTCTCTACGGCATGATGCTTTCCCCTCCAGAACATCTCTCCAGGCTGCATTTCCGAAAACGTCTTCTTCCAAGCCAGGGTGCCCTTGGCTTCGGTCGGCACCTCGAGGTGGTTATTCCTCTGCAGGTTGGCGAACCAAACGGGGTACTCCACGATTCGGAGATCGAACATGCCTCCCGGCTTCTCATCGTAGCTCCCGAATTTGACGGCGCGGACCGGCGCTGGCTCCGGCTCCTGAGGCTGGGCACTCACGGTGCTGGCCGTGGCTACCGGCTTTGGGCCGCACCCCATTGCAAGGATGCAGGCCGTTGCACATAACGCCGTCCTGCACCAGGCCACACCAGAGCGGTACCCGGGACGATCCAACAGGTCCGTGCACCGCTTCTCAATGTCATGAGCCATGAGGAGGCAATCTACCGATCCGTCTCGAATCGAGCAAGGAGCCTCGCCGAAGAGGACCTATGGTAGGAATAGGTCTATGAGCGGGCGTCGCCTGTGGAGCCGAGCGGGGGTGGTGCTCCCATGGGCCGGCGGCTTGCTCGGGTTGACGCTGAGCATTGCTGCGCCTCCCTGGGGGCTTCGCCTCGGCCTGGCGGCGAAGGTCGGGCTCTCTGCAGTGGTGTCCATCGCCATGATCGGCGCCGTTATGGGGTTGTTGAGCCAGCCACCAGACCATAGCGCCAGCGGGTGGCGGCTGCTGCTGCGCCAGCTGCAATCGGGAGCGAGCCACGGGTGGCCCGTGGCGCTACCCCTGGTGGCGCTGATTCCAGCCGCCCTGGGCGCGTCGTGGCCCGACCGCTACGGGGTCATCTTCTTGGTGTTCGCCGCGGCACTGTTCGCCACCGTCCTGGCACGCCAACGAGCCCGCACCGAGAGAGTCGGTGTCGGTCTGCTGTCGCTCGCAGGTCACCGGCTGGGGCTCTGGCAGCTGGCGCTGTTGGTGCTCACGGCCTGCGTGGCGTTCCAGTACCTCTGGATCGGCTGGCATGCCGAGGGCAACTTGCAGAATGACTCGGCCTACTACTTTGGCGTGGCCCGCCACATGGTGGTCACCGGGCGGTTCGAAGAGCCGGTGATCTGGCATTTTCTCTCACCGCCAGCGGCAATCACCCACCCACCCTTCGACTATTGGGGCGGGCTGACCTCGTTGCTCCTCCTGCCGTTCTTGCTGGTCTTCGGTCCCACCCATGGGGTCGCGCTGGTGGTCATGTCGCTGGTGTCGGCAGCGTCCCTGTTTGCCTTCTGGTACCTCATCTGCGTGGCTCACCCACCCCGGCATGCGGTGGTGCAGCTCATGGCGCTGGCGCTCTTCGCCTACTCCCCTGCGATGGCCCAGTATCGCTTCGACACCGAGAGCCTGCCTCTTTACCACTTGCTGCTGCTGCTCGCCTTGATCGCGCTGGTGAAGGGGCGCCATGGCTGGGCCATTGGCCTGTCGTTCTTGCTCGTGCTGACTCGCAGTGATGGCATCGTGGCGTGGGCGCTCATCGGAACGATGGCTTGGGTGCAGGTCATCAAGACCACCCACCCCGGCGATCGACAGGCGTGGCGCGTGCCTGCCTTGGTGACATTGGCAGCGTTGGTGCTGCTAGCTGCCAAGCTGCTGATGCGTGAAGGTGACGGTCAGATCCTGCTGCAGGTCGCCGGGCTCAGCCGCCAGGATGAGCTCTATTTCGTCCCTCCTAAGGCGGTATCGTTCGCCGGTCTGTGGGCGGAGAGATTCTCCTGGCCCTATGTCACCGCGCGCTTGGGAGCGGCGATCGATACGCTGCGCGGAGCGGGACTGGTCGAGCCAGCCGACCTATGGCTGCTGTTGGCCTTGCTCCCTGGTCTGCCGTGGTTTCGAAAGCGCTCCGGCTTCGAGAGCCTGGTATGGCTGCTCTGCTTCGGTGGAGCAGCATTTACCTCCTTAGCTGCGCCAGGCGTATTCGTGAGCTGGCGCTCCCTTCATCCCCAGATCCCCGCGTTGGTGCTCGCTGGAATGTATGGTGCCGACGTTTGCCTGGTCGCGTCCCATCGCTGGCTTCGTCGTCATCCGGGCTCGCCGATGAGAATGATGGTCGGCACGGCTGCGGTCTATGCCGTGATGGCTTTACTGTTCACCCATTGGGCTCCCTATGGAGAGCGCAGCCTCGCTCGCGATCGGGCGGCCGAGGTGCAGCTGCAGCAGTTCGACGACACCTTTGCTGGCGAACCCGTCGCCTCGAACCTGGCATGCTACGTCATCGCCAACACGCGCAGCCCGGCGGTTTCCATTCCCCCTAACGGCGAAGCTGCAATCGAGCAAGTGCTCCGCAAGTACCGCATCCGCTGGCTCGCAATCGCTCCGCCTTATGGTTGGATGCGTGGCTCCCTAAAACCGCTCAATTCTATCATTGGCGGACATAAACAGACCATTGGCTCGGTGCGAGTCGAGCGCGTCCACCGGAGCAA
>JAUVCD010000013.1 GCA_030590865.1 Myxococcales bacterium
TCAGTTTTTCCCGAGGGGTTTTTGGGAAAAAACCCCTCCCCCAGCGCGCGGCGCGCCGGGGCCCCCACCCCAAAATAGGGTGCCCGGACTTCAGTGTTTGGCCTTGCGAAGGGGAACTACGCGCCGGGACGCCCAGTGTGCCGCCTGTGTGGTTTTTGGAGGGGCCCCCAGCGCCTTGGGCGCTGGGGGAGGGTTTTTCCCAAAAACCCTCAGAAGCAACTCAGTGCGCAGGCCAGACGTCGAGCGAAGCGTGAAGCCGCTGTGCCCCGCTGCGGCCGCCGTCGCAAGACATTGGGCGGTCGCAGCGGGGCACAGCGGCTTTAGAACACGGCGTCCAAGTGCAGCCGGAAGGCGAAGTAGGAGGCGACTTCGGCTCGCAGCGGCGTGGATAGGGGAATCAGTGCGCTGAGCGCCGGCGACAATCGCGGCAGCCGCAGACGAATGATGGGCGATAGGGTGAAGGCTGCGCGGTGGGCATCGCAAGGCGCCAGGCATTGGGGGGACGACACGTCGGCGGTGAGCTCGTAGACCTCGGATACTTCTACCGCCAGGGTCAGCTCATCGAGGGTCGTCAGCCCCAAATAGGCCGAGATGAAACCGGCCAAGTCGTAGCGGTTCTCTTGCTCCGCGCGATCTCTGAGCAAGAGGGAGAAATTGAGGCCCTGACGCATCTGAAGGGTGAGCGGACCGGTGATGTGGCGGATGTCGAAGAAGGGTCGGGCGGTGACCGTCATGTCCTGGAAGTGGGACACATCGGCGGGGCGCACGACCCGAATCGACCGAACCACCTCCGTCTCGAGACCCGAGAAGGTGCGCGGCACGGGGATGACCAAGCCGAGCCCGCCGCCGGCGGAGAGGCCGGAGAGACTCGACCACAGTCCGCGAAACCAGAGCTCTGGGTTGCCGAGTACCGGCGTGCTGCCACCGGTCTCTGGCGTGTCGCCGGAGGGCACGCTGGCCGCCGCCACGTCGGCGGTCGCTCCGAAGTACCAACGTTGCCGATAGAGCTCTGTTTCGACCAGCCAGCGCGCCAAATAGGCATAGGCTGAGCCGGACTCGATGGGCCGGTGGGAGACCACATCCGTCGCTTCGGTGACCGCCACGGTGTACTCGAAGTTGAAGGCCACCCCCGAATGGGACAGACCGGGCAGCGATGGGAGGCCGTCGTCCTCCAGGTGTTGGTCCCGACGGTCAGCTGGCTCGGCACCATGGGCCGGCAAGGCGCCCCATGTCATGACCCCACAGAGCAGCGATGTGAGCCGGCGGCTCGAGGCCCGTCCAGCTACCCGGCCCTCGCGACTCATCGTCTTATTCCTACGACCCACCGGCCCTGGGTGTCGCCACCTGCGCTATTTGCCGGCGCCCAGGTCGTTGAAGATGGTGACGTAGAGCATCAGGCCGAGCAGCATCATCAGGCCCACGATGTGGATGTGGGCTTCCACCCGCGCGTTGGGACGACGGCGAGTTGCCAGCTCGTAGCTCAAGAACATCAGTCGCCCCCCGTCGAGCGCTGGGAAAGGAATGAGGTTGAACGCCCCGAGGTAGGCGGACAGCGCGCCGACCAGCGCGAGCCAGTCGGTGAAGCCGCTGCGAACGGCTTGGGCGCTGACTTTGACGATCATGATGGGTCCACCAAGCTCGGCGTCCAGTTTGCCGGCGATCCAATCACCCAAGTTGGTGATCAGATCTTTGACCACCCGGGGTGGGGTGGTCACGGCCAGTTCGGCGGCCTCGGCGGCATCTACTGGGCGGCGTTCCCCACGGAGCGCCACGCCGATGATGCCTTTGCCATCCGCCTTCTTCCTCGGGGTCACGGTGAAGCTCAGCCGCTCCCCTTTGCGGTCGACCACGATGTTGATCGCCTTCTCTGGATGCTGGGAGACGATCTTGGCCATGGCTTGCCACTTGTCGACCTCGGTGCCGGCGACCTCGACGATCACATCGCCGGTCTCGAGGCCGGCCTTCTCGGCCGGGTTGTTCGCCGAGACGGTGACCTTGGTGCCACACTCTTCGATCGGCGGATGATCGACGATGCCGCCGTAGTAGAAGCTGACGAAGAAGAGCACCGAGGCGAAGAGGTAGTTGGCCAGCGGACCGCCGGTGATGGTGGTGATGCGGCCGAACAGGCTGGCGTTGGTGTAGCTGCCCTTGTCGTCGGGATCGTGCTCGTCGAAAGGGTTCATCCCGGCGATCTGGACGTAGGCCAGAAAGGGGATCATCGCGACTTGGTAGACCGTCGGTCCGTGCTTCTCCGGGTCATGCTTGCGCAGCCTGAGCCGCACCTTGCCGCCCAGGCTGGTGAACCAGAAGTAGCCCTGGTGAGGCTCGATCTTGAAGAAGGTGGGGCCAAAGCCGATCGAGAAGGTGGTCACCCGCATGCCGAAGGCACGGGCGGCCAGGAGGTGCCCGGCTTCGTGCACCACCATCAGCAGGGCGAGGCCGAGGATACCGATGATGATGTGGATGATGTCGCTCATCTACGCTGTGGAGTGTAGCCGGGAGGTGGGAACCGCGCACGCTCCTAGCCCTGTCGTGAAGGGATTTGCCTAGTGTGGCTTGCCCTACTGTAGCCGCAGCACCTCGACAACCCGGCGACCATCGGTGGCGCGGGGGGGCCGGGGTTTCTGTTTGGAGCCTTTCCGAGGCTTGGCTCGCCGAAGTTGGAAGGACAGCTCGAAGACCTCGAGCCCCGGACGTTTCACAATGGCCACTGGGTAGCTGTAGAGGTGGCCTGGGCGCCACCGGATGGGTCCGATGGCGCAGGGGAGGCCCACGACCCGCACTTTCGGATCGGCCATGGTGGTCGACCAAGAGGGCGGCTGGAGCACTCGGGAGCGCACGGCCGGCTGGACGTCGTGGTCAGTCGGTCCGGTGGCGCGGAACAGTAGTGTCAAGAGCGGGCGCGCCCCTGGATCGTAGCGACTGCCGAGCAACTCGATGCCGTCGTCGAAACCGACCTGGGGGTCAGGGAACTGGGTTTTCAGCTCGACGAGCAGCGCCTGGGCGCCAGACTCGTCACCCTGCGCTACCGCTATGTTGTGGGCGATGCGGAGCTGCTCGAGCCCGCGAGGCGGGTCCTGGGGGATCTCGGCTGGCTGGTTGAAGAGCGTCCGCAGCTCCCAGGTCAGATAGGGGTCGGCGACGATCTGGCGTTGGGGCTCGGTTCCCGACTGGAAATACCACTCGACCCAGCTGGGCTCAGTTTCGGTGATGGCATGAGCAACCAGCGGCGCTATGGGTTCATCTCGTCGCACCTGCAGGAACGGTCCCACCGCCACCACGTGGTGGGATGCCATCAGCTGGGCCTGCCAATGGTCGTAGAGAAATCGCATGTCCGCCAGGTAGACGTCGGCCCCAGTGCCTGGGGCGGGAACGGGTCGCGAGCTTCGCACCACCCGCCCGCCGAGCGCCCAGATTTGGGACCAGGTGGTCTTCATGCCGATGTGCATCGCGATGCGGGCGTGAGGTCGAAGCTGGGGCTCGAGCCAGGTGAGAAACGCCGTCTTGGCCCCGTCCGAGTGGATGACCAGGCCCTTCTCGTTGAAACGCCCCCCAGTCGCGCGGGCGTAGGGCAGGGCGGCAGCGCCGTCCCGCAAAATGGCGAGCAGGGGGACCACGACGAGGGGCAGCACGATGGCGAGCGCAGGGAGAGGCGATGTCGACGTCTTCCGGCGACGGGTCTGTACGGCCTCGACGAGTCCCATCCCGGTGGCCGTGATGGCACCCATCCCAAGGGCGAAGAAGGCCGCGAAATAGTGGGGCCAATAGATGTGAACGTCGGCGCCTTGCTTGAACCCGATGTATTGGAATAACGCCATGCAGAGCACCAGCAGCGGGATGACCTCGTGGGGGTCTCGCCGCCACAGCAGTCGCACCACGCTGAGTCCCGCGGCGACTTTGCCGATCAGGATGGCGATGGGGGTGAAGGACAGCTCGATCCAGTAGCGCCGCGCGGCGAGCACACGGCTGAGCGGTAGGTCGGCGCCAGCGGTACGTTTGGTGTAGCTGGCGAATAGATCGGCGAGCCCGTTGCTGCGGTGGAACAAGTAGACGTAGAGGGCCAGGGTTGCGGCGGTGAGTGCCGCGGTGAGCGCCCACCAGCGCGCGTATGGGCGCAGCTTTACGCGACCGAGCGCGCGACGCAGCACGATGCCGTGGAGCAGGCCGAAGCTGAGCAGCGTGGTCACCAGGACGTAGGCTGGCCAGTCGGCGTGGAGCGCCATGGCGAAGCCGCAGAGGCTCGCGACCAGGTACCGTCGCTTCCAAGTCTGGTTGTGCCGCACGTAGGCCCATAGGCCCAGCGTCGACCAGGCGATCACCGGCACCTCGAGGGCGTTGAAGTTGGCGAAAGCCAGGGTGATGGGCAGCACGACGAAGGCCGCGGCGCAGACGGCGCCTGCTGCCGGTCGCCAGATCGCCCGGCCTAGCAGAAACAACAGTGGTGGCGTGGCGCTGCTCAGCAGCACTGCCGGCAAGCGGCAGACGAAGTCGTGGCGGCCGAAAATCGTCATCGCCGCGGTGGTGGTCCAGAAGATCCCCCAGGGGTGGTGGCAGTAGTACTGGCTGGGCGAGGGCGGGTGGGCCGTGTAGCTCCAAACCGGGCCGATGATGTGCCAGGTCTGCATGTTGTCCGCCGCGATTCCCAGGCTTGCCGAGGCGGCGTAGTGGCCAGCTAGCAGCGGTCCAAATAGCTCCCAGCTGGCCGCCAGGGCGAACCACAGCGACGCGATGAGCAGCAAGCCCCATGAGATCCGCCGTTCCAACGGGCTCACGATCGGCAGGCCATCGAGGTCGCGCTCAGGGACAGGCAGCTGGGGGAGGCGCATCGCGGTCGGTTGGTGGCAGCTTACGCGAGCCCATGCAGGCGGTCACGCAAGTGCGGTG
The DNA here is from genome assembly GCA_030590865.1 of Myxococcales bacterium. Classification (GTDB taxonomy): domain Bacteria; phylum Myxococcota_A; class Polyangia; order Polyangiales; family Polyangiaceae; genus JAPYTK01. The sequence continues at coordinate 4,885 of JAUVCD010000013.1, forward strand.
ACCGGGGCGCGGCGCGCCGCTACAGTCGGGCCGTCTTGCTCCAATCGTCGCGGATACAGCGTTGGCTCCGGTGGGGGCGGCGCAAGCCTTTCGATGCCCTGGCCCTTGCCCTCGTGCTGGCTGCTTGTGGCTACGTGATCATCGGGCCGCTGGTGGTGGCGCGCTATCCGATGATGACCGATCTGCCCTTTCACGCGGCCAACGCCTCGATCCTCAGAAACTACTGGAACGAGAGCTGGCACTTTGGCGAGCAGTTCGTGCTCCAGCCCTTCGCGGTGCCCTACATGTCCATGTACGTCATCGCTGCCGCCCTGATGGTGGTGATGCCGGCGGTGACTGCGGTGAAGGTCGCTGCGGCCATCATGTTGGCGCTGCTGCCTGCCGGGCTCGCGGTGATGTTCTGGGGTATGCGCAAGTCGCCGTTGCTCGGCGTGGTCGGGCTCGGCTTCGTGTGGTGTGGCCTCACCGGTTGGGGATTTCTCAACTTCATGGGCGCCCTCGGCCTCTTCGCCATGGTCGTCGGTTTGGCGCTGCGGCAGCTCGATCGGCCGAGCACAGTGGTGGGTGGCCTGTTGAGCGGCCTGTTGATCCTGCTGTTCTTCACGCACCCGTTCAGGTTTCCCTTCGCCTTGGCTGCCGTGGTGGCCAGTGCGGTGGTCCTTTACCCGGCGACCCGTCGTTGGCGCCCGGTGCTGGTTCCTTTGCTGCCGCCGGTGGTGCTCTTCGCTATTTGGTGGTGGTTGCGTCCTCCGGCCCTGGCCGGCGAGATGGGGCCGCTGCAGCTCCACCTCGACCGAATGGACCAGGTCGGTCGGCTGCTCTACCGAAGCCTGCGCGATCCAGCTGAGCAGGTGGCGGCGACCTGGGCCTGGGATGTCCTGAAGGTTACGGCGCTCGGTTTGGCCGCGCTCTTCGCCGTGCAGGGACGGCTGAGTGGGCGTCGGCGGCGAGACTGGGCCTGGGGCGCGGGGGTGATCGTGGTGACCCTCGGCTGCGCCGGGGTGTTCCTGGTGCTCTATCTAGTGTTGCCTATGCAGATTGGGCTCTGGTGGTACGTCTACCCGCGGGAGATCACTTCGGCGGCTTTTGTGGCCATGGGCCTGCTGCCTGATCTGCCTCGTCAGGGGGTGCTCCGGGTGGCGATCGTCGCTGCGCTTTGCTGGATGGTGGTGCCCCTGGGCTCGGTGGTCATCGACAACTACCGGAAGTTCGACGAAGTGACCCGCGACTTCACGGCCATCGCCGACCAGGTCCCGCAGGCACCGAAGCTCTGCTACCTCATCTTCGACCATTCGGGCTCGACGGCGATCAACACGCCTTTCATCCACCTGCCCGCCTACGTCCAAGCCGATCGCGGGGGCTGGCTCAGCTTCCACTTCGCTACTTGGGGCGCGTCGCCCATCGTCTACCGGTCGCCTGGCGAGCCGGGGGCGGTGGTCCCTCCCAAGACGCCGCTGCGCTGGGAGTGGACCCCTCACAAGTTCCGAGTCAAGAAGCACGGCCGCTTCTTCGACTGGTTCCTGGTGCGCCACCGGCGCAATCCCAGTCGCTACTTCCGCGCCGATCCCACCATCGAGCTGGCGGCGCAGCAGGGGACCTGGTGGCTCTATCGGCGGGTGCCGCCGCGGCGCTAGCGCTCAGCCTTTGTTGCGGCTCACCAGCGCCATCAGCTCTTCCCGGGTGACGCCGAGGCGTGCTGCGGTCTGCGCGGCCAGCGAGGTTTCGGCCACGCCGCTCACGAAGCCGAAGTTGGGGCGCTGATGGTCGTCGAGCTCGACCTGTAGGAAGGCCAGACCGAGGGCCTCGGCGTCATCGGACAGCCGGCGGGCGAACTCGAGAAAATGAGTCGTGATGAAGGCTTCCGGTTGCAGCTCCCGGAGCAGGGTGAGCACCAGATAGAAGATCTCTTCGCCTTCCGAAGGATTGGTCCCCGAGCAGAGCTCGTCGAGGATGACCAGCGCTCCAGAGCGACAGGTCTCGAAGAGCCCGCGGATCCGGATGAGCTCGCTACCCAGCCGGCCTTCTTTCTGGTCCGCTCGTGGCTTGTCGATCAGCGAAACGAACATGCCTGAGGCAACGCGCAGACGGGCGCGCTCAGCCGGTACGAAAAGGCCACCCTGGGCGAGCAGCTGGGTTAGCCCCAGAGCCTGCAACAGCCGTGTTTTGCCGCCCGAGTTGGGGCCTGTGATGATGCTGATGGTGTTGAAAGACTGAAGATCGATCGTGCAGGGCACCGGCACGACCCCCTGCTTGAACAGCAGCGGATTGAACAGGCCCTGAACGAGGCGGCCATCGGTTTGTACGAGCTCGGCGAAGCTCACCTTCAGCCCCTTGTCGGCGCACCGATCGCCGAATGCCAGGCTGGCCAGGTACAGCTCCATCTGCCCGAGTAGCTGCATCAGCGGTGGAATGAAGTGGGTGACGCCCTGGAACACTAGATCGAGCCAGCGCTCGACCAGCTCATCGTTGCTGAAGCCGTAGCCGCGCCACCACAGCACCAGTTTGGTCACCCAGCGCCCGAGCGGTGATGCGTAGAAGCGGTTCTGGTCATTCTCAGTGACCTGGACCAGGTCGAACTTGCGCACTCGACCGTCGACGCCCACCTGAACGCGGACGTCGACCTTGGCCAGATCGTCCTCGTAGTCGAGCAGCTCGCCCAGTCGTTGATAGCCCTCGCAGGCGGTGGCCTCGCAGGCGAAGTCGTCGATACGCTTCAGTCCGGTGGTGCTGTCGCCAAAGCCCGAGCCGGCGAGCACGATGATGTCCCGCAGCAAGGTGAGCGTGTCGATTCGTCGGCGGGTCGACTCGTAGCGTGACTCGACGGTGAGATTGTCGAAACAAGCGCGAAAGCGACACAGGCTTTGGTAGAGGTCGGCGAACCGACGGCGGAGTGGGGCGTCATCGGCAAGCTCTGCGAGGATGTCCTGCCGAAATGTCCGGATCCCCTCGGCAGCTGGCGGGTTGGACAAGAGGCGCACCAGGAAGGCCTGGTTGATCGGCGCCTGCCAGCCCTTGAGGTTGACCTGCATGCAGGTCTCGACGAAGTCCTGGACGAACAGATCGGCGGCGTAACAGTCTGGATTCCAGTTGGTGGCGGCGAGCGGGACGTGATCGAGGGCGTGCTCGAGGGTATCGAGGCAGCCACCGCCGGCAAAGGCGAAGTCGAGACCGGCGCACAGCTCGCCCACATCGACGGCGAGGCGCGGATCGGTATCGAGCAGATCAGGAATCGCCTCCATGGACTGAGAGGCCAACCGGGCGCTGGGCTTGAGTAGCCGCTCTCGATCCGCGGGCTGACGGCGGGTTCGGCGGCGTGCCTGGCTTCGGTCCCGTGTTGGCAAGGCGCCGCGGGTCGCTCGGGAGCGAGATCGTTCCATCATCTATAGGTTAGGACAACAGATCTACCTGAGCGATTCAAAAGAACGCTGGTGGCGTGAAGCTGCAGTGAGAGTGTTTTCGGCCTGTTGCGTCCGACGGCCCACTGGGTGGATGCCGGCGCGGTCAGGTGGGCCTATGCTGGGCTTCATGTTGCCGTCCTCTCGTGGGATCCCCGGCGTTGCACGCGGGCTGGTGGTGGTTGCCGCCGTCGTGCTGCCGATGGCCTGTGGCGCGCCCGCCGGGCCTCCAAGTGACGTGGCCGAGCCCGTCGCCATCGGGGCACCTTCGCCTGCTGAACCGAAGCTGGTGGAGCAAGCCAGCTCGGTGCGCCGCCCGGGGCCCATCGATTTGGTGGAAGGGGACGGCGAGCTGTTGCTCCACATCGATCTGGCGTCCTTGCGTCAGTCGGTGCTCTACCCTGCGGTCAGAGCCCTGTTCACTCAAGAAGAGCGCCTGCTGCGCAAGGTGCGTGACCGCTGCGGTTTCCAGGCCTTCGACGTCGTTGACGAGGTCGCCGTGAGTCTTCACAACCTCGACCAGGACGGCCCGTTGATCGCGGCGCAGCTCAACATTGCCGAGGGGCGGGCGATGGACTGCGTTCGCCAAGTGTGGCCCGAAGGCAAGGCGGGTAAGCTCGGCGAGCTCGATGCCCACCAGCTGCGGGAATCGCGGCGCACCGCCGTCGTGGTGGCCACCGACGGCATGATCTTTCTGGGCATGCCCACCGAGATCCGACGGGCGCTCGGGCGGCGTAAAGCGCAAGGCTGCGCGCCCATCAATCTGCGGGCCGCCTTGCCCATGCGGCGGGATACGCCCTTTGCCGTGGTGCTCGAGAGCGGTTCTGAGGAGGTCGCCTGGCTCACCGCCAAGGCGATCATGCAGGGCCAGCAATTGCGCTTGTCAGGGGAGGTGCGGTTTCGTGACCAGTCGTGGCGCAAGGCCGGCGAAGCCGCTGAACGAGCGCAGGGCGATCTGTTCGAGGCCCGCGATGAGCTGCGCGAGTTCGTGCAAAAGGGCCTGGCGCCCAACCATCCGCTCTTGGCGCAACTCGACACGTTGGACGTCAAGCGAGAGGGCGCTCAGCTCAGCGCAACTCTCTCGCTGGCGCCGGATCCCTCGATGGGTCCGGCCCTGGACAAGCTGATGGCCCAGGCCGAGCGCAACACCCTCACCGTCGAGGCGAAGAATACGATTGGTGCCATCGCGCGGGGCGCCGCGGCCGCTTACGAGCGGGAGACCATGGCGGGGCCAGGCGCCGGCGCGCCAGCTCACCAGCTGTGTCGGAGCGCCATCGACGTGCCTGTCAAAGTTCCGCGAGGTCGGAGCTACCAACCCCTCGTGACCGCAGGACAGGACTACGACACCGGTAACGCGACCACCGGCTGGAACTGCCTCAAGTTCAGTCTCAGTCAGCCGCACCGTTACCAATACAGCTATCGGCAAGGGGGCCGCTACAAGGGGCCCGCTCGTGGTGGCCCCAACCCAGGTCCCCGGGGTTTCGAGGCCTCGGCCGAAGGGGATCTCGATGGCGATGGTCACACCAGCCTGTTCACCCTCACCGGCACCGTCGATCCGGTCACCGGTCATCTGCGCATCGCGAGTCCGGTATTCAGCGCCGACGAGCTCGAGTAGTCGAGCGGGCCCTTCGGAGGCCGAGGGGGCGCCCGTCAGCGCTGGGTGCTGCAGGTGGCCAAAGGTCGATCCGTGTACACTGGTTCTTACAGGAGAGACCCACATGAGCACATCGGCCAGGTTCCTGTTTCCGCTTCTTCTCGCAGCGTCGCTCTGCGCCTGTAGCGAAGAAGACGAGTGGACCCCCGATGGCAGCATCACCGACGGCAACCTGGTGGGCTACTGGGTCTGGTCCCAACACGTCGATGGCGCCGACACGGTCCTGACCATTACCGACGACGACCTGGCGGTAGGCGACTGGCCCGGCTGCCCCAGTGGCATCATCTGCACCCACTACGGCATCAAGAAGCTCCACTTCGGTGAGGGCGGCAGCCTCTATTACATCCACAACGTCACCACCTCGTCAGACTACGAATACAAGGGCACCCATTCGGTTGCCGACGACCTGGTGACCTATACCTTCACCGAGCACTTCTCCTGCGCCCACCCCAACATCAACGACACCGACATTCGCAGCGGCCACTTCCGCTATCGCTTCTTGGGCGGAAACCTGTGGGTGAGCGTGCGCAGCTTCGACGCCGAAATGCCCTTCTTCGACGAGCCGCCGGACGACCCCCAGCAGTGGATCGTCTTCCGCCAGGTCAGCGAAGAGGATTACAACAACCGCTATATGATTCGCGTCTGCGTTGGGACGGACGACGAATGTCACCCCGATTGCTTTCCGGAGAAGTTCGGGACTTGGGGGACCTGAGCGCTTAGGGGTGGCGGCGGGGGCGGCGCATCAGTCGCGAGCCCTCACAGCCTCACAGCCCAATGCGCCGGCGGACCTCGTTCCACAGCTCCGAGTAGCGCGCCGCCTCGGGGCTGGAGGCTGCGTAGGCTGCCAGTGGGGCGCGGTGGAGCCCCATCTGTTCGATCAGGCTGGCGTAAGGGATTTGGGTGGTGAGCATTTCGGGGCGCTCGGTGGGCAAGGTCTCGACCAACTCACGGTGCAGCTTCTTGCGGCGATCGACCATGGAGAAGAAGGGCAGGATGCCCAGGCCCTCGCCGGTTCGCTGGTGGCACAGCTCGGTCAGCTGCTCGAGGGTGCGGAGCGACAGGGTGGTTGGGATGATGGGCACGATGAGCGCGCTGGCGGCGCGGATCACGTTCTCCGACAGCAGGGAGATGCTTGGCGGGCAATCGAGCAGCACCACGTCATAGTCTTTGCGGAGCTCTCGGGCCGCCTTGTGCAGCCCTCGCCGGGGCCGCTTCAGGGTATCGAGGATGAGGTCCGCGTAGCGGTTGGAGGCGTCGGTCGGCAATAGATCGAGATAAGGGAAGTCGGTGGCCTTGATGCTGCGCTCGATGCGGCGGCGGCGGCCGAACAGGCGGGAGACGCCTCCTTTGACCTTGGGCTTGACCCGGAAGTAGTAGGTGCTCGCTCCTTGCGGATCGAGATCCCACAACAGGGTGCGATGGAGTTGTCGAGCCGAGGCGTAGGCCAGGTTGACTGCGGTGGACGTCTTGCCGACGCCGCCTTTGATGCTGTAAACGGCCAGCAATCTCATGATGGCCTCCGGCCTGCGGCCTTCTTGGGCTTGAATAGCTTGCGGGCCAGTTTGCGATTGCCCTGATCGGCGAAGGCAGCGAACACGATGGCAAACTCTGCGATCCGCGCAGCTTGGCGGCGGCGTAGCTGGTCGACCAACACGCCAATGGCCATCAGCGTGGCGGCACTCTCTTCGCGTTGCAGGGGCTCGGACATGGCGGCGATGAAGTCGGCTTGCACCTCGAGATCCTGAATTTCACCTAGGTTGGCCTGCAGCAACTTGAGGTTGCCGATCAGTTGGGTCATCGCGGTGGGTGGGAACAAAGAGCGGAAGAACTCGAGCAGGTAACGCAGCTTCTTACAGGTCTTGCGCAGCTCGTGCAGCTCGGCGGAGGGTGACTGGTCGCTGATGGCGCCGCCGTCGTCGAGCGCACGTCGGTAGGCTCGCCAGATCTCCTCGCTCGCCACCTTCACGATCGGGCGCTGGGCGTTGGGTAAGGTCGACCGTTTGGGCACTGGCGCCTCGATGAAGGTCCGCCAGTCAGCGAGCAGCTTCTGGTAGCGCGGCGAGTTGACTGCGGTGACGAGGTCTCGATAGGCCTCGGCGTGCTTGGTCTCCAGCCAAGGTCGCAACGGGGCGAGGTGCGGCTGCATCGGTTCGGGCACGATCTTCTGCAGCTGGTCGATCTGCAGGAGGTAGACATCCAGATCCCTTGCCGGACCGGTCACTTGCCCCACCCAACGAAGCTCACGCTGGAAGCGCGCGACGGTCGGTGAGGGGAACACGCCACGCACCCGAGCGAGCGCCGAGCGGGTGCGCCGAATGGCCACCCGAAAATCGTGGAGGAACTCGGTGTCAATCTGTTGGCAGGTGCCGTCCTGATTGGCCTCGATGATCTCGAGCAGTCGTCGGCAGACTTGCTTGGTCGCCTCATCGGCTCGGACGGTGGGATCGATCGCCAGATCGAGCTTGGACGAGTAGGCGCCAATGGTAAGGCCCAGCAAGTCGCAGGCGGCGGTGACTTCGTCTTGTCGGCTGCGGCTCAACCCGAGCTTCTTCCGAATGAACCGGATAGCCCGCTTGGCCGCCTTACCGTAGCCCTTGAGCGGGACCACCTGGATCTGGGGAGCCATCGGGAGCTCGCCCTGAGGGGTGATCACCGACGGCGTCTCGATCACCAGCCGCACCACGACCTTGCCGTTGCCATCTCGCTGCGCCAGCGTTCTTGCCGTGCTGCGCACCATCACCCGAGGAAGCAAGGCGCGCATGGCGACCGCGGCTTCGATGGTCTGGCGCAACTCGGATTGCGGCAGGTCCCAGGCGAAGCGAGGGAGATCATTCAGTCGCAGGCGCACCTCGCCGGCGCCCTCTGCGCTCTTGGTCGGCGTGCAACTGAGCAACAGGCGGCCATCGTGGGGCTCGGCCACAAGTCGGAGGCCTGCCCGGTCCAGGCGCCAATCGAAGGTGTCGGTCCAGCTGCGCTCGGTGAGAGTCTCGTTGTCCTCTTCGAGGGCAAGGCCGTCGATCAGCCGGCGCTCTAGATCGTTGAGATCGGCGTCTGTGGGCACCACGAATTGAGGCATGGGACGAGCATTATAAGGCCCGTCATTCGGCCGGCTGCAACGGCAAGCCGACAAGGGTGCCGAAGCCCACGAGGCCCCGGCACCCAGCTCATCGAGTCGCGTTGCGTTGCTCAGGCTGCGTGGGCGGCAGGTTTGGCTTGGCTTACGGCCGGAGCGTCGTGTCGCTGTCGGTTTTGGAGGTAATCGCTGGCCGACAGAGCGGCGATGGTCCCATCGGCCACCGCCGTGGTGATCTGGCGATAGCGTTTGACTCGGTTGTCCCCGGCGACGAAGACGCCAGCCAGATTCGTCTGCATGTCCTCGTCGGCGATGATCTCGCCCCGGTCATTGAGGGTCAGCTGTCCTTCGAGCCACCCGGTGTTGGGCAGATAGCCGATGAAGACGAAGGTCCCCTCGGCGCTGATGGTGCGGCGCTCGCCAGAATGTTGATGCTCGATGACGACTTGCTCGAGGTGATCCTCTCCTTCGAAGCGGACCACGCCATAGGGGTTGAGTAATTCGATCTTCGGGTTCTGCTTGGCCTCGTCGAGCGCCCAGGGCTGGGCCTGGAAGTCGTCGAGCACGTGGACCACCGTTACCTTTGATGCGTAGCGGGTGAGGGAGACGGCTTCCTCGAGCGCCGAGTTGCCGCCGCCGACCACGACGATCTCCTTATCGGTGAAGAAGTCACCATCGCAGGTCGCGCAGTAGGAGATGCCGAGACCCTTGAACCGTTGCTCCGATTCGAGCCCCAAGGTTCGCGGGGTGCCGCCGGTGGCGACGATGACGACCGGAGCCTCGAACTCTCCTTCGTCCTCAATCGCCACCAGCTTGGTGTCCCCCGTCAGGTCCAGTCGGGTCACCGTGGCCTGGGTGAGCACCTCGGCGCCGAAGCTTCGGGCCTGACGGAGCATGGTCTGGGAGATCTCACGGCCGCTGGTCGTCTCCACCCCGGGGTAGTTGGCTACCAGGTGGGAGAGCACCATCTGACCACCGGCCGTTCCCGTGTCCACCACCAATGGTTTCAAGCGGTTGCGGCCGAGGTAGATGGCGGCGGTGAGGCCGGCGGGTCCGGCGCCCAGGATGATTGCGTCATATTGCTCCGCCATGGGAGGACTCGCTTTCTAGGCTGCCTTCGATGCGTCTTGCCCGAAGGTCTGGTCCAGGTTGTCCCGAACCTGCTTCTTGTTTTGGATGCTCGAGGTGGCGGTGGCGAGCTTGCCGTCCTTGAAATAGAGGGTGAAGGGTAGTCCGGCGAAGCCACGGGTCTCAGGGAGGCTCTTGACCAGGTGGGCGGCGGGGCCGTCGAAGTCCATGTCCCGGAAGACCACCCCCTGATATTTGCTCTCCAGGTTCTCCATCACGTCGTAGACCGGCAGGCACATGGGGCCTTCGCGGCCGCAGCAGAGCATCACGTTGGGGTTCTGCTCGAGCAGCTCGTTGAAGGCCGCTTCGTTCTCGATGTGCTTCAAATTCGTGTTCAACATGGTCTCTTCCTTGGCGTGTCCTGCAGCGGGGCAGGAATGGCGACCCGGTCCGTCTGTGTTGCGGGCCGGCCTCTATTGGGAAGGAGCCATCAGCGCATCCTGAGGTGGCGCAAAAAAATGCGATCCCCGAGTTGGGTGCGACAAGAGCGCGCCCTCGCCCGCCTAATTCCGCTGTGCTACCAGAGCGCAGATGGCTGTTTCTGCCCGCTGTCCCGACTTTGCCAGCTTGTTGCGCGCCACCCGACCAGACGTGTCGCTGGCCGAGCAGCTGGTCACTTGTTTCGGCCAGGAGCTCGAGCGGCAGGCTCGCCAGCGGTGTCGCAATCACGTCCTTGCCGAGGACGCCGCCCAGGATGCGCTGGTCAGAGCGCTGGAAAATCTTGGGTCTTTTCGGGGAGATGCGCCGATCGAGGCGTGGCTCCGCCGGCTGGTCGTCTCGGCCTGTTCGCGGCTCACCCGAGGCCGAAAGAACGCGCCCGCCTACAATCGGCCGCTGGATGAGCTTCCTGGGGACGTCGAGGCGGGGCTCGATGGAGGTGACCGGTTGCAGGAGCGCGCTGTGCTGCTTTCTGAGCGTCTCACCTTGTTGCGTGACGCGCTGGCCGACTTGCCGGAGCGCAACCGCGAGCTACTGCTCGCCCATGAGGCCGAGGACGAGCCCATCGCCGCGCTGGCCAAACGCTTCGATACGACTCAAGAGGGCATCAAGTCCCGGCTCAAGCGTGCTCGCGCCCAGCTGCGGAGCCGGCTGCTCGAGCTCGCTGACGCCGAGGTGAGTTGAAGTCGGTGCGCCCCTAGGCACGGGGCGGTACGGGCTTGTTGGCCCAGGGAAAGCTCCTGTGATTCTCAGGGTGTGGACCTGTGAGCCCAACAGAAGGACAGCAGCGGATGGGGCGATGGAATGGCGCTGGCGGCGCGGTTGTTCCGCCCCTGGTTGTGGTGATGACGATTCTCGTGCTGGCGCCGGGCTTGTTGCCGGCGGTCAGCCACGCTCAGGGGGCAGCCGTCGATGCCGGCCCCATCACCGCCGCCCCGACCGATGGTGGGGTCACCGATGGTGACGTGCTCGTCCAATCCATTGCCGAGCTCCGGCTGACTGCACAGCGGATCGACGATCTCCTTAATGAACGGCTCGACCCGGCCATCGAGCCTCCGTCGCTGTTTCAAGTCGATCTAGATCTACTGAACGATGACCAGGTTGCTGTGGAAGCGCAGCGCCTTTCGCTGCTCCTGGCTGCCACCATGGGCGACGCGGGCACCGTCGATGGTGGTCCCGCGCTCGACGCTGGCGGCTCGAGCGGTCCAGTCGGCAGGACTGATGCGGGCGTCCCCCTGGACGAGAAGCTGTGGGACGCTCAGCTCGCGTTGGACCGAGCGCGGGAACAGTTCCTGGCGCTTCCGGCGGCACAGCGGATCGCGCTGCTCGATCGTCACGGCGAACGACAACGGGACGTCGAGGAGGCAGCCGCCGGAGGCACCGATGCTGAGCGTCGCGCCAAGCGAGCGGCCCAAGAGCGGGAGAAGTCGCTGGAGGAGGCGAAACAGGCCAACACGGCGTCGCTGCGACTGGTGGCCGAAGAGCGCGCCAGGCTGAACGGTGTTCAGGAGCTGCAGGCGAAGTACGACCACCGTCTGCAGCGGGCCGACAAGGAGTTGTCGACCTATGTCGACGAGGCCATCGAGTGGGGCGCCAAGGTCACCGAGCTGGTCGAGAAGCTGAAGCGCGGCGAAGCTGCGCCCGCCCAGGCCGACCTGCTCTACGATACCTTGACACCCCGACTGAAGCTGGCTCGGGAGGATCTCGCACGAGCCATTGCGGCGCTGAGTCCGGCTGGCAAGGACGCTCCCAGCGCTGGGCCGAGTCGACTCGCCGAGCTGGACGCCAAAGTGGACCGGACCCAGGCTGCTGCGCTCCACCAAGAGGTGGACGAGGAGCACCGCCGGCTGCGTGACCGTGCCGTCGAGTCGGCGTGGCAACGAGCCGAGATCCTCAACCGCAAGATGGAGTCGCTGAGGCACGCGCGGCTCGCCTTGCTGCCCCTCTTGTCAGCTGGTCAAGACAGCAGCCTGGCTGGGCTGGGCGCTCCCGGCATTGCCCAGGCCACTGAAGAAACGCGCCTCGCTCTGGTCAAGATCCACTTTCACGGCCGCGCGACGACTCGCTGGGTGGCCAAGCTGGTCAGTGGTCAACGGGACCGCAGCGCGGCGGTGGGTGCGGCGCTGACCGCCGGCAAAGTCTTCTTGATACTCGTCGTTTTCGCTGCCTGGCGGCGCTACCTGCGCCGGCGCATCCAACATTGGCGCGTGGCAGCCCGTGATCGGCGGGGTGGCAAAGGCATGCTTCGGGCCAGTCACTGGGAAGCCTGGGTCAGTCTCTTGTTGCGCGTTCGGCGGCCCCTGGAATGGCTGCTCTTGTTCGCCCTGGTTCTGTGGCTGGTTGGGCCCGACTTTTCTGAGCGTCTCGAGGTTCGCCTGCTCTGGCTGATTTGTGGGTGGGTGCTCGGCGGGCGCCTGGTGGTCGGCGCGCTCGATGAGCTCCTGGCGCGCCAGAGTTTTCTGTCCCGTCGGGAAACGGAGACGAGCAAGCTGCGACTGCGGTCCCTCCGTCTGGTCGCCCGGGTGACGGTGATGCTCGGGTTGACGCTAGCGCTCACCGACGAGCTCGTCGGCGCGGGCACCATCTATCGGTGGGTGACCTGGTTGTGCTGGCTGGTGGCCCTGCCCGTCGGTGTGTTGATTCTCCGTTGGTGGCGGCCGACGGTGTTCAAGCGTCTCGAGACGCGGCAACATCACAGCGCGACGGCCCATTGGGTGTTGAGTCACCGGCAGGGGTGGACCCGCATGGTCGCGACCCTCCTAGGCAGCACCTACGTGTTTGGTGTGGCTCTCGGGCGGCTGTTGCAGAGCGCCTTCGGTCGCTTCGACGTGACCCGGCGGCTGCTGGCCTATTGGTTCCGGCGCGAGATCTCTAGAAAAGCGGGTGAGGACGATCAGCAAGCCCCACTAGAGGACATAGACGAGCTGCACTACGCCGCATTCGCGCCAGACCAACCGAGCAGCGAGGTGCTGCCGGCCATCGACGACCAGGTGCGCGCGCGGCTGGATACGGCGCTCGTCGAGCGACGGGGACAGCTGATCGCCCTGGTTGGCGAGCGGGGCTCGGGCAAGACAACCCTCCTGGCCGAGCTGGCCGACCGGTGCGACGGTGCCTTGAGCATCAAGTGCCCCCCCGGCGGCCTAGACGAGTTCCGTAAGGCCCTGGGCCAAGCACTGGGTCTCGGTGAAGCGGCCACCGATCCAGCCATTCGGCGTCGGCTCACTGAGCGAGGTAGCGCCGTGGTGCTGATCGACGATGTCCATCGACTGGTGCGCTCCCGCATTGGCGGTCTGGAGCCGCTCGATGGGGCGCTGGCCTTGCTCGGTGTCGACCGGGTGCAAGACCGCACTTGGGTGGTGACCGTCGACGCGGTGACGTGGCGCTATGTGCAGCGCGCCCGGGGCGCCCAGCCCGTCTTCGACGACGTGGTGAGGCTCGAGCCTTGGCCCGAGAGCCGCATCGCTCAACTGCTTCGCAATCGCTCGAAGGCCCTCGGCATCGAGCCCTCCTTTGCGCGACTGCTCACCGAAGATCCCATCGACGAGCTGGAGCACAATGCGCTGCTGGAACGGGCCGAGACCAACTATTACCGCCTGTTGTGGGACTACGCGGGCGGCAATCCAGCGGTTGCGTTGTGGTTCTGGCGTGAGTCGCTGAGGCTTGCTGGGGAAACAGAGCACGTCGTCCAGCTGTTCGAGCCTCCGGTCACCGACGATCTCGAAGGGCTTCCCGACCACGCCTTGTTCGTCTTACGGGCCATCGTACAGATCGATCGGGCATCGCCAGACGATGTTTTGGCTGCCACCAAGTTGCCTGACCCGCGGGTCCGTGAGGCGCTGCGTTATGCTCGCTTGCGGGGCTACCTCGACGTGGTGGAGGACCGCTATTGGGTGAGCTGGGCATGGTTCCGAGCCATCACGCGGGTCTTGCATCGGCGCCACCTGCTCGGCGGAGGGCCCGTATGATGAGCTCATCCTTGATTCGTGGCTGGTCGGCGCTGGCTGGGGCCGTGACGGTCCTGCTCTGGGCTCTGCCCTCTGGGGCTGCTGAAGGCCTACCGGGAGCCGGACAGGATATCACTGAGATCGTCGGCTTCGTGCGGGTCAGCGGGATGCTGGTGTCGCTGGCGGTCATCATTGGTGCCGTGGTGGTAGTGCGCTTCCTGCGCTCATTGGTCGAGCGGCTCAGCCTTCGCTTTGGCCATCGACGGCTGACCTTCCAGAAGCTCGAGTCGTTCACCCGCTTCTTCATCTACATCGTCACCGGGGTGGCCACCGTAGCGCTGAGCTTCCGCATCAACCAGGCGGTGCTCGCCATCCTGGGCGGCACCATGGCGGTGGCGATTGGTTTCTCATTGCGCGATCTGGTGGCTGCCATGATCGCCGGGGTGACCATTATGCTCGACCGTCCTTTCCAGGTCGGCGATCGGGTTCGCTACGCGGGCGAATATGGGGACATCATCGAGATCGGCTTGCGGTCGGTGCGCATGCAGACCCTGGACGACAACACGGTGACCATCCCGAACAACAAGATCCTCACCGACGTGACCTCTTGCGGCAACTACGGTGCGTTGGACATGCAAGTGTCGGTCGACTTCTGGGTCGGCGTCGATCAGGACCTAGCCCTGGCTGAGCAATTGCTCACCGAGGCCATCGTCTCTAGCCGCTACGTCTATCTGGACAAACCGGTGGTGGTGGGCATCAAGCAGGAAATGAAAAGTGAGCAGGTTGCGATGCTGTTGCGGGGGAGGGGCTACGTGCTCGATACCAAATACGAGGCTGCCTTCGTCTCCGACGTCACCCGGCGGGTGACCGAGGCTTATCGTGAGCAGGGCATCTTGCCTCCTGCAGTGCTTCATCGGCAGCTGGCGCCCATTGACACTGGGGGCGACCGTGACCAGATTCGGCGCGCCCGCGCTGAGCACTAGCAAGGGCGATTCTTCTATTGGGGGCCGGCACGGGCATCATGCTGCTCGTGTTCCGTCCTTTCAAGGTCGGCGACCTGGTCAACACCGCCGGCCAGCTCGGCATCGTCAAGGAGATCGGGCTGTTCGTGACCGAGCTCGATACCCTCGACTATCGGCACATCATCGTCCCCAACAGTCAGGTGGCCGGCGGGATCATCGAGAACATTACGGTTAACGACAAGCGCCGCGTGGACATCGACGTGGGCGTCGTTTACAGCGCCGACATCGACGAAACCCGCGAGGTGCTCGAGAAGGCCGCCAAGAGCGTCCCTGGCCCAATCGCGCGCTTTCGCTCGCGTTCGCGCGCGTTTTCGTCATTTCTGCGTGGCAGCGGCAGTCTGTCTTGGCTCAGCTTGCTGCTTGCCGTTGGATGATGCGTGTGGCGTGGTCTTCCTCGGCCTTTGCCAGCTCCTCGAAGAACTTGTGCATCTCTCCAGTGAAGGACTCGGCAAAGGCGTCGTAGTAGAGCGCCGCCTGCCGCTCTGCGGCCAGGGCGACGTCCAGCGCATCGGCCAGCGAGATCCCGTCGACGAAACGCCATGACGGGAGGGTCTCGATAGCCTCCACTTTGCCGACTGGGTGGGCAGGCAGCGGGCCGTTGACGATCTTGGCGCCCATGGTCTCGATGGCCTTGGCGTGGTCGCGCTCCTGACTTGCCATGTCTTCGAGAAATGAGCGGCTGTCCTCGTCGTCGGTACTCTCAGCCAGCAAGCGGTAGAATCGCTCTGCTGCGAGCTCTGCCTCGATGGCATTTCGGATGGCCTGTTTGGGGTCGATTCCAGTCATGATGCCTCCGTTGATGACGCTAGCCCATTGGTGGCCTCGCCGTCGACGGAATGCGGCGGCACAGGCCGACTCGAAGGGGGCTGTGGCACGTCCGATGATCCGTCGAGGCCGACTCCTTCGAGCCCAAGGTGGCGATCCGGTGGCTACCGCCTCGCCGGTGTGCTTGGAGCTGCAACCCGGCCCTTGAGTCATGGTCGGGTCCCGCCCTCGCCGCGTTCTCTCGGATCTGCTAGTTGAGCCGCTCCAATTGCCCAATTGCTCGCGAGGAAACCGCTCATGAAAGACGTTGTCATCCTGTCCGCTGCCCGTACTCCCATCGGAAGCTTCCTCGGTAAGCTCGCGTCGGTGCCGGCGTTCCGGCTGGGCGCTACGGCGATCAAGGCTGCTGTAGAGCGGTCGGGCATCGACGGGGAGACCATCGATCAAGTCATCATGGGCAATGTGCTCCAGGCCGGCCAGGGCCAGGCCCCAGCACGACAGGCGGCCATCTACGGTGGCGTCCCCAAGAAGGCCGGCGCCATCACCTTGCACAAGGTGTGCGGCTCCGGGCTGCGTAGCGTGATGGATGCGGCCAACGGAATTCGAGCGGGGGAGTGGGACACCGTTGTAGCCGGGGGCATGGAGTCCATGTCCGGCGCGCCCCACTTGCTCCAGCGCTCGCGCAAGGGCTACCGCATGGGGGACATCAAGGTCGCTGACTCGATGATCACCGACGGTCTGTGGGATCCCTACGGCGACAAGCACATGGGCAACTGCGCCGAAATGTGCGTCAAGAAGTACGAGCTGAGCCGGGAGGCACAGGATGCCTTTGCGCTGCGCTCCTACCAGCGAGCCCAGGCTGCCATCGAGGCAGGCCAGTTCGACGATGAGCTCACTGTGGTCGAGGTGCCCCAGCGCAGGGGTGATCCCATCAAGATCGACAAGGACGAAGAGCCCTTTGCCGCGCCGCTCGACAAGATGACCAAGCTGCGGCCAGCCTTCGACAAGAACGGCACGGTGACCGCCGCCAATGCGTCCAAGATCAACGACGGCGCGGCGGCGCTGGTGGTCACTTCAGCCGAACAGGCCAAGGCCATCGGTGCCAAGCCGCTGGTTAAGATTCTCGGTCAGGGTTCGGTGGCTCAGGAGCCCGACTGGTTCACCACGGCGCCGGCCGCTGCGGCCAAGGTGGCCCTCGACCGTGCCGGCTTGAGCGCTTCGGACATCGACCGGTGGGAGATCAACGAAGCTTTCGCGGCGGTCACCATGGTTGCCATTCAGGACCTCGGCCTCGACGACGACAAGGTCAACCTGCGCGGCGGCGCAGTGGCCCTGGGTCACCCCATCGGCTGCTCGGGTGCGCGGATTCTCTGCACGCTGATTCACACCCTCCTGCAGGACAAGCAGCGCTACGGCTGCGTATCCATCTGCATCGGCGGCGGTGAAGCTGCGTCGGTAGTCGTCGAGAACGTCACGCTCTGAGCTGCTCGACGGGCTCAGGCTTCGCGACGGATCGCGGCCGGGGCGGTCACGGCGATCGGCGCCATCGATCCGTTTGTTCTCCTGATGACGCCCCGTCTTCGAAAGCGGGACCGGTCGCGCTATGCTGGTCTCGTGCCTTGGTCTGGACGTTCGGTGGTTCGAGTTAGACGGTGGCTGGTGGGGAGCCTGCTGGCCGGGACGATGATCGTTGGCTGCAACGTCATCTTCGGGATCGAGCAGCACGAGCCTTATCCCGTTGGCGCTGGCGGCGTGGGCGGTTCATCAGGCGGGGGCGGTTCATCAGGCGGGGGCGGGGGCTTGCCCTGCAGCTCGGCGACCGAGTGCCCAGGGGAGGACACGACCTGTGAGCAGCGAACCTGCGACGATGGTCTGTGCGGCATCGCGCAAGCCGCCGAGGACACGCCCTGTACCGAAGACGGTGGCCAGGTCTGCGATGGTGCGGGCCAGTGCGTCGAGTGCAACAGCGCCGCGCACTGCGAGGCTGGCGAGGCCTGTGAGCAGCATCTCTGCGTGAGCCAAGCTTGCGCCAACAACCTCCAAGACGGCAACGAGACGGATGTCGACTGTGGGGGCGGCGACTGCCCGCCATGTCAGAATACCCAGGGATGCCTGGTCTATAGCGACTGCCAGAGCCGCTTTTGTGACACTAGCGGGGGTAGTGGAGGCAGCGGCACGGTGGGGGTCTGTGCTCCCTGCACGGCCGACGGCGATTGCTCGAGCGGCAACTGTGCGAGCGGCGACGGCGTCTGTTGCGATACCCCCTGCAATCGACAATGCGAGGCCTGCCTCAATGCCAAGACCGGTCAAAGTGATGGGACCTGTGCACCTGTCGCTGCGGGCACCGATCCGGACACCGAGTGCTCTGACGCCCCTGGGGCCTGCGGTCCCGATGGCACCGGCTGCAATGGCGCTGCTGCCGATCCCCACTGCAACGGCGTTCAATGCACTTGCCCTGAACAATACACTCACGCTGACATCATCCAGACCTGCGCCCAGACCAACACGGAGTGCACCTTCCGGGTCGACGTGACGACCGTCGACTGCGCGACCATTTGTCAGGCCGGTGGCGGCGAGTGCCTCGACTTCCGCAACGACAATCCAAACGGCTCGTGCGGTCTCGGCGCTCAATATGGTTGCGCCTATACCGGCTTCACCTCGGCGATTTGTATCTGCTCCCGCGGCTGCGACGGCGACCCGGCCTGCGTAACGCCCTTCACCTGTACCGGCGGCGACTGTCTCTAGCGCCCTTGGCCAGGCTCACCAGCTTCCGCGAATCACCGCACCGCTGGCGGTGACCCCGACGCGCAGGGCCACCTCGTCTGCAGCGGGGCCCTCGTCGTCAGGCGCAAAGAACCACAGGGCACCGCCGCCGACGATGGCAGCTGCACCGACAAAGAAGACTACGGTTCCAACGGTGCCCAAGGTCACGGCATCATCTTGTTGATCGAGTCCGTCCTGAGCGCAGAAGTTGCCGCTGCAGTGGTCGAGCGAGTCGTCGTAAGTGGACTTGGCCACCACACCGAGCACGATTCCCGTGCCCAGAGCTGCCACGCCTACGCCTCCGATCACAATGCCGAGCGTGGGTAGCGACATGAAGCTACCGCTTGGTTCGGGCGCTACCGACTCGGGATCGGTCGGGGGTGGCCGTGGCGCCAAAGGTGCCAGTGTTGGAATTTCTACCGTCACCAATTGGGCTTCTCCAGCGACCGAGACTTCTTCTGACCAGCCCTCGTGATCAGGAGCGGAGACGGTGATGCGGTAGCTGCCTGGATCGACGTCCAGTGCTTGATCCCACTGTTGCGGCGGAATGACGGCGTCATCTTGGCTGACGCTGAGGCCGTCGGTCGCTCGGGCCTCGGGGGTCAGCATGAGCACAATCTTCGACACTCGGGCTGCCAGCCCGTCGGCACGATTGCGAGCGAAGTCCCGTTGTTTGGCTTGGCCTGCCTGGTCAGCGGCTTCAGCAACGTCGAGGTAGTGTCGCCTGGCGCTGGCGAGCCGACCCAGCTGCTCGTAACATTCGGCTAGGCGGAACTGGGTCGGCCGAATGGGAGCGATCTCGAGGCTCTGCTCGAAGAGCCCACAGGCCTCGGCGAAGCGCTTGCTGCGCATCAAGGCCATCCCATCGGTGAACTTCTTCGCTGCCGCCTTGGCGTCAGTCGGGGCCGCCACGGCGGGGCTTGTGATGGCTGCCATCAACAGGCCGGCCGTTAGCGCGCCGCGCAGGCCTCTCATCCCCTTGACCATCCTGACCTTGACCATTGGCCGCTCCGCGGACTGTCAGTCTAGCGCCACGTCTCACCGAAGGGGTCATTCTTTGGTTTGCTCGGCGGCTTGGTTTCCTTGTGGCCAGCCGGCGGTTTGGGTTTTCGGGGCATGCTGGACAGGGCGGGCGGGCTTGCCGGTTCGCTGCTGTCTCCAGCATCATGCTCGGTTGCTGGTGGCTCGGTCTCGTCGTCGAGGGCGCTGTCGTCCTGGTCTTGGGCATCCAGGTCGTCCGAGCTCTCGGGAGCTTGGGCGGGAGCAGGTCGTGCTGTGCCGCTCGAGTCGCCTGTGCCGCTGGGTGCGGTGCTCGATTGACCCACGACGAGAAACGCCAAGGCAGCAATGACGCAGAGTGAGCCCACCGGCACTGCCACCTTGATGAAGAGCCCCGAACGGCGTGGTGGCAGAACCTCGGGGTATTGGCTGCCACCCCACGAGGCGCCGGTCCCGGTGTCGATTTGCGGTGCGATGGCGGCATCCGAGCTGCTCAGTGAGCCGTGGGAGTCGGCCATGCACAGGGTGGCGGCCTCTTGGTCGATGTCGCTGGGCTGCCCGGTCGGTGTGTCGTCGGCGCCAGCTTCTGTCTCGGGCATCCGAGCGGTGGGAGGGACGGGTGCCGCCTCTGGGGCCTCAACCAGTGGCGCCGACCCCGACTCCTCCTCCGCACGCTGGTGGGCACTGATGTCCATCACTGCGGTGGGTGAAGAGTCAGGTGGCGGAGGTGCCGGCTTCTCCTCCCCGCGGCTCTGCACCCGCCCGATGCGCTCGATGAGCGCTTGCGACGCGCTGGATGCAAAGGGCGCTAGGGCCTCTGCCAGCTCGGCGACGTTGTCGTAGCGGCCGTCTCGGTCCTTATCCAAACAACGGAGCATCACCTGCTCGAGCTTGGCGGGGATCTCCGGTCGGCGCTTGGACGGCGGCACGACCACGTCCTTGGCCACTGACATCGCGACCGCCGTAACGGTCTTGCCCGAGAAAGGACGGGTTCGGGTGAGGGTCTCGTAGAGCATGACCCCGAGGGACCAGATGTCGCTGCGGGCATCGATGTCCCGGGCCGATTCCATTTGTTCGGGCGACATGTAGAGCGGCGAGCCCATGACGCTCGTCGCCTGTGTGAGGTCCATGCCGGCGCTCTCGGCGAGCGCGCCGGTCAACTTGGAGATTCCGAAGTCGAGCACCTTGGCACAAGGACGGGCATCGTTGCCGGTGGTCACGAACAGATTGGAGGGCTTCAAATCTCGGTGGATGATGCCAGCAGCGTGAGCCTCTGCCAGGGCCTCGCAGGCCTGCACCATGTAGTCGACCGCCTGGACGATGGATACGGCCTTGGACCGCTTGATGATCCCCTTCAGGTCCATGCCCTCGAGAAGCTCCATCACCAGGTAGGGCTCACCGCCCTCGAGGCGGCCCATGTCGTGGACCCTCACCACGTGTTCGCTCTTGAGCCCCGCCGATGCGCGCGCCTCCCGCAAGAAGCGCGTCTCGGCCTCGACACTGGCCCGGGCCTCAGAGCGCATGAACTTGATCGCTCGAGGCTCGTCCAGATCGATGTGGGTCGCCGCCACGACCATGCCCATGCCGCCGATGCCGAGCACCCGATCTACTCGGTATTTACCCGCCAGGATGTCGCCTGGCGCGACTGGCGCGTCCTCTACCTGCTTCATGGCCCCAATCCCCATCTCTATCACGGTTGCCCGCGTACAGCAGGTTTGCGCAGGTCGTGACAGTCGTCGTCGACCATGAGCGATGGGTTGCTTATCGCACTGCGCCCGGCGCTATTGGGATTGGCCGCCCTCGAGCCACGCGCGATAGCTCACCCGCAGCTGTTCCCACAGGCTACGGCTCGTCGGATCCTGGGAGAACCGGCCGCTGAAGATCTCGTCCAGGACTGAGCGCTCGTATTCGTCCCGCACGCCGATTTTTTGTTGTGCGGCCTCTGCACGGTCGGGAAAGGCCTCGCATTCGGCAACCAGGTAGGCGTACTGCTCGAGGGTTACACTGTGAAGGTGGGCCAGCGAGGGCCGGACGTGGCCGGGGGAGGTGGCCAGCTGGTCGAACTCGGCGGTGGCTGCGTCGCGCTGTGGCTCGGTAGCGGTCGGCGATGATGGTCTCGTCTCGGGCGCTGATGTCGAGGCGGGAGGGGCCGGCTCGGACGGCGGTGCGAGTTGCATCGTTTCGTCGGCGTCGCTGATCACCTGGCTGAGTAGCGACGGGTCTGACGGAGCCGTGCGGAGCACGGCGATGGATGTCTGATCGTAGCTGCCGTCGTCGTCGTTCTCGTCGTCGTTCTCTGCTGCGGGATCGTCGGCGCCCCGTTTCGGCGCGCTGTCGCGGAAGGGCAACGCCGGGGAGACTCCATCGAGCGAAAAGCCGACTGCAGTGCCGCCTTCGTGCCAGTTGAGTTCTTCTTCTGCTGGTGTTTCAGGCTGCGTCGCCGGCGTTGCGCCCGGCTCCGTGAAAGGCAGCGCTGCTTGCTCGCCCCTGGAGGGCTGCTCGAGGACCGGGCTTGAATCGCCGGGCTTGGGCAGCGGGCGCAGTGGGCGTGGGACGCCGAGCGGGACGGCGCCAGCAGCTCGACGGCCATGAGATGCGGCGGAAGCAAACTTGCGACCGGTGACCGGCGAGCTGAGGCCAGGCGTGGAGGGGGGCGGTGCGGGCACATCGGGTGCGGGATCGGCGACCGCTGGTTTTGACGGCATTGATTCCGCTTCGCTGTCGTCTGGCTCAGCCTGAGCGGCCTCAGCCGGCACGGTCTCTACCGGTTCTTGGAGGCGTTGCCACGCTGCCCCAAGGCTTGCCCAAGCTTGGTCGTCGTTGGTCTTGAGCGCCAAGCCGAGCACGTCGAGAACGTCTCGCGCCTGCCGCAGATGGTCGAGCGTCCAGGTGTCGTCCCCAGGCCTCCGCGTTCCGCGGAAGCGGTCGAGCGAATCGTCCGTCGTGATCCAAAGATCGGTGAGTATCCGAGCGGTGACCTTCTTGGCCGCTCCAGTCATCGCCCCCGGGTTAGGTTGCTTCGGTTTGCTCATGCTCGGCCCTCAGGCGCACTCTGGGATCCAGGTCCGCTGCGCGACGGGAGCTCTTGCCATACTAGTACAGGCCGCTGGTCATGAGCACGACGGGGATCGACCAAAGATATCAGGCAGCCGTGACCGTCAGGGGGCCAGTGACGACGACGTCACTCTTCACAGCGAGTAGCTAGCTCCAGCTTTCAAAATCTCGACGTCCCCTTCCACCTCTTCGGTGAGCCTCTTCAGCGCGTGGTCACAGGTATCATGAGCCGACAAGAGCAGCCGCTGGACCTTGTGGGCGTTCAAACTGGCGATGGTCACATCCAGATCCGCGTCGGTGATCTGCTGCCAAACGGCCTTGCCGGTACCGAACACTCGCTGCGCCTGGATGCCGGCGCGCACCAGACGGGAGCTAGTGATGGGGAAGTGCAGTCCACCCCCCAAAGCATAGAGTGGCTCGTCGGACAGCTTGCGGGCCATCTGCAGAATCACCTCGACGGTGGGATGCCCGCAGCCGGTGAGCACCACTAGCCCCTTCCCCTCGACTCGCGCCACCAAGGCCTGTTCCTCGAGCCAGCCAAAGAAGAACAACATGCGGGCCAATGGCCCGGTGGTGGCTAGCCCCCCTTCGACCGTCATTGGCCCTTCGACGCGGCGCACATCGAAGGTTGGCGCACGACAGCGATCGGGCACGTAGCAAGGTTGGTTCGTCCCCCGGTCGAAGCTTGCGGGGATAGCCACCTCGCGGGCCCGCTGGGCGGCCATTCCTCCCATGTGGTCCAAATGCAAATGAGAGATGAGCAAGGCGTCGGCATCGTCCATGCTCAACCCGAGTCGTTCGGCGTTGTGCTCAAAGGCGCGATGCTCTGGCCCAAAACCGAGGTCCATCAGCACGCCGCCTCGATCGGTGCGCACCAGGTAGGAGACCGCCGCATCTCCTTCGAATTCTGGCTCGTGGGCCTGCTCGACGATGACGGTGATCTCCAGTGAACGAAGCGACGGAAGATCGAGAGGCGTGGCGGCAGCGATGCGATCAGCATTGCGCTGCGCGGCCTGGCGCCGTCCCCGGTTGAACCGGTAGGTCTTGGCTGCCATCCAGGGGACGACGATGGGAGAGGCGACTGCGAGCACTGGCCACAAGGCTGGAGAAACACGGAAGTCGAACGCCACGACTGGCCTCCTTTGACGATCTGCGGGTGGCCGCATTCTAACACCTTGGTGAGGCCAGCCGCAGCAGAGGTGGGCGCCGGTCCTTGGCACCGCTAGGCTTCGGCGCTGGCGCAATGATTCGTCTCGAGCAGCTGAACAAGAGCTATCACCTCGCCCAGAGCTCGCTGCACGTGCTTCGGGATCTCGACCTGACCGTCGAGCGTGGTGAGCTGATCGCCGTGATGGGTTCGAGCGGCTCGGGCAAGTCGACGCTGCTGAACATTTTAGGCATCTTGGATGACTACGACACGGGCAGCTACCGGCTCGACGACGTCTTGATCCGTGATTTGTCGGAGCACCAAGCGGCGGTCTACCGGAATCGCTACATCGGGTTCGTGTTCCAGTCCTTCAACTTGTTGCCCTTCAAGACCGCCGCCGAAAACGTAGCGTTGCCGCTCTTCTACCAGAAGGTGTCCCGTCGCAAGCGCAACGCCATCGCCTA
The DNA here is from genome assembly GCA_030590865.1 of Myxococcales bacterium. Lineage (GTDB taxonomy): Bacteria > Myxococcota_A > Polyangia > Polyangiales > Polyangiaceae > JAPYTK01. The sequence goes on from JAUVCD010000013.1 coordinate 28,731, forward strand.
CGACTACCTGGAACGGGTCGGGCTGAGTGACTGGGCGGAGCACCTGCCCGCCGAGTTGAGTGGCGGCCAGAAACAGCGAGTCGCCGTGGCCCGTGCGCTGATAGCCAAGCCCCGCCTATTGTTGGCTGACGAGCCCACCGGTGCGTTGGATTCGAAGACGTCCTCCGAGCTGATGGATCTGCTCTTGGAGGTGAATGCCGAAGGCGTCACCATCGTGATCGTGACTCACGAAGCCGACATTGCGGCCCGCACTCAGCGCATCATCCGACTCGTGGACGGCGAGATTCCCGGCTGACCGGCAAGGGGCAACCGGCATGTTCGACACCGACCGCTGGCTAGAAGTCCTCGAGACGTTGCGCATGTCCAAGCTGCGCACGGCGGCGACTGCCTTGAGCGTCGCCTGGGGGATCTTCATGCTCGTCATTCTCCTGGGGGCGGGCCGGGGCATTCAGAACGGTATCGACAAGAGCTTCCGCGACGATGCGGTCAACAGCATTTGGGTCTATCGCGGCCAGACGAGCAAGGCCCACGCGGGCTATGGAATCGGCCGCGCGATACGCTTCCATAACGACGACTTCGAGGCGCTCCATGAAGCCATTCCCGAAATCGAGCACTCGACGGGACGCTTCTACCTCAAAGGTGAGTTCACGGTGCGCTACCGGGACGAGGTCTCGTCCTACGAGGTACGAGCGTGCCACCCGGGACATCAGTTCATCGAGAACACCATCATCACGGCTGGACGATTCTTGATCGATACCGATCTGGCAGAGCGTCGCAAGGTGGCCGTCATCGGGCCGCGGGTCGTGGATCGGCTGTTTGGCAGGCGCAACCCGGTAGGAGAGTGGATCGAGGTCAGCGGCACGCCGTACCGAGTCGTAGGCACCTATACCGACGAGGGGTGGGAGGGAGAGTTAGCCAAGATCTACATCCCCATCACCACGGCGCAGACGGCCTATGGTGGCGGAACAAACGTCCACCAGATGATGTTCACCGTCGGCGATGCGAGCGCCGAGGATGCTCGTCGGATCGCCGAGCGGACGCGGCGCCTGCTGGCAGCCCGTCACCGGTTCGCCCTCGATGACGAGCGCGCCGTTCGCGTCCGAAACAACGTGGAGAGCGCCGAACGAGTGTTCAAGCTCTTCGCGAGCATTCGGGTGTTCATCTGGATTGTAGGGCTGGGCACGATTCTCGCGGGCATCATCGGGGTCAGCAACATCATGCTCATTTCGGTGCATGAACGAACCAAGGAGATCGGCTTGCGCAAGGCGCTTGGTGCGACGCCTCGTACCATCGTCAACCAGATCGTCCTCGAGTCGTTGGTCATCACGTCAGCCAGTGGCTATGCCGGGCTGGTAGCCGGCCTTGGCGTACTGGCCTTGGTGCGGCGCTACGTGCCATCGAACGACTATTTCTTGAACCCCGACGCCAATCTAGCCGTGGTCGCCGGTGCGACGCTGGTGCTGATTATCTCGGGCGTGCTGGCCGGTTACTTCCCGGCGCGGATCGCTGCTCGCATCAACCCCGTGGAGGCGCTCCGCGCAGAGTAGTCGATGATCGACCTAGATCTGTTCGGCGAGATCTTCAGCACGTTGCGCCGCAACGCGATGCGGACGGCGTTGACGGCCATTGGCGTGTTCTGGGGCGTGTTCCTGCTGATCGTTATGGTGGGGTTCGGCAACGGGCTAGAGACCGGCACTCGCAACAGCATGTCGGGGCTAGTCACCAACAGCATGTACATCTGGGGGCAGCGGACTAGCGTGCCCTACCGAGGCCAATCGCCAGGTCGCTTCGTCCGCATGACGATGGATGACGTCAAGGCGCTGCAGCCGCTGCCCGGGGTGGACGTGGTGGCGCCGCGCGTGTCCCTGGGTGGGCGTCGGGCCACTCAGTCCGTGACCCGAGGTGAGAAGACCGGATCCTTCGAGGTGATGGGTGACACGCCCGAATATCTCCGTCTGCAGCCGATGGATATCCACGGGCGGTTCGTCAATCACATCGACATGGTGCGTAAGCGTAAAGTGACGGTGATTGGCTCTCGAGTTGCTGAGGTTCTGTTTCCTGGAGGCGAGGACCCCATCGGGGAATCGATCAAGATCAAAGGGATCGATTTCACGGTTGTCGGTGTGTTTCGCACCCGGCAGACGGGTGAGCGCGGTGCCCGGCACGCCGCCACGGTCTACACGCCCCTGTCGACCTTTCAGAAGGCTCTCAGCTCGTCACCCCACATCCACTACATGGCGGTTCTGAGCACCCCGGACGTGCGCGCTGGTGCC
>JAUVCD010000105.1 GCA_030590865.1 Myxococcales bacterium
GGACAGCACGCGGCTCGAGACCATCATCAAGGTGCTCGCAGGGCTGCTCATCGAGACGGGCGTGCTCAGCCAGCAACAGGTCAGCCAGCGAGTGGCCGCCGCCTTGGCCGAGCAGGCGCGCCAGGAGATGCAAGAGCGCACCAATCCCCAGCTACGCTGTGCCCGATGCCAAGAGACAGTGGCCCGCAAAGACACCTATATGACCGGCCTGGGTGCCGTCTGCGGCTCCTGCTACCAGGCGCTCGAGGCCTGACTCAGTGCCACTGCTGATGCTGCCACTGCTGATGGTGCCAGTGGATGGGTCGCCATGGATCGTGGGGCCACGGCGGCGGCGGCTGGGCGAAACGAGGCTCGATGACGTGGATCGGCATCGGTCGGTCCGGCGGGCGCTGGAAGACCACGATGCCCCGGGCCTCCAGGCCCCTGGCATTGTCGTACCGTAGCGACACACGCTGATTGGGCTGGTGGCGATTGACGCGCACGAAGGTGGTCTGGCCGATCTGGCTGTGGAGACGTTCGCCAAACTCGGTGCCGAGGTTGCCCCCCTCGCGCATGACATCAGGTGCAGGGCGGATCACGCGGCGGCCCCGTGAGCTGTGCTGCGGTGCTGGGCTCTGCTCTGGCATGGCGCGCCCTGCTGCGCTGTCGTCCTCGGAGCGGCGCTTGCTCATCGGCCTGTCGTGGCGATGATGGGGCGGCACGAGCACCAACTCGGCGCGCTCGCGGTAGGCCGCCACGTTGATGATCCCAACCGCGTGGGCCTGGCCGTGGCGCCCGGCATAGCTCTCGCCAGGCGAGCTGAAACGGAAGGCGGCAACGGAGCTCATGGTGGTTCGGTAGCCCTTGATGAGCACCGAGCCCCGGGCCGGCACCAGGTAGCCGCGATCCCTGGATCCTTGGTTGCGGCGCCCGTGGATCACGTCACGCCCATCGACGTTCATGACGACCTCGAGCCGCCCGCCGGTGTTGTTGGACAGGCGGATGTTGTAGCGGCTCCCTTGCTGACCGAGGACGTAGGTCGTCCCACGGACGTGGAAGGTGCGCAGCGCGCTGCCCTGGTCGTCTTGGAGCTGGACACTCACCAGCGAAACCGGCCGGGGGCGCGGCGGGGGACGGTGGCGCCGAATAATGTGGTCCTGGGCCCAGCTCGTGCCCGGCAACAGGCCACAGATTAGGGCGGCCACGGTGACAAACAGTAGGCGCAGGTTCATGAAATCGCTCTCCTTCTGGTTTGATCCCGCAGCGCTCGGAGCTCCCCTCAAGCGTGCGCGTATGCCCCTGGGTGGCCGCCACCAGCCCATTTGTGACCAACAAACCCGCCAGCTATCGGCAAGTGACTCGCCCGCGCAGTGTTGAAGCCCACCAGCTTGACCGCCCCGCGGCGAGCCCAGTCGCCTCCTCACATGTGCCAGGCGGTGTCACTCGGGGCTATACCTCGAGGATGGAACGACTTGCCGCGCCACCGCTGCCTGACTGGCTGATGCCGCTCGTCCCCTTCGAGCGGTATCGGGTGGAGGTTGGAGACGGCCATCGCATGCACGTGATGGAGATCGGACGGGGGCTGCCCGTCGTGCTCCTCCACGGCAACCCGACCTGGGGCTTTCTGTATCGCAAAGTGGCCCAAGAGCTGACCGGCAAGCCGCTGCGACTCATCATGCCCGACCTGATCGGCCTCGGCTTCTCGGACAAGCCGCGTCACGAGTCAGCCCATCAGCTCGAAGCACACATCCGCTGGATGAAGCGGCTGCTGCAGCACCTGGAGCTCGAACGTTGTGTGCTGGCCGTGCAGGACTGGGGCGGTGCCATCGGCGTGGGCGCCCTGACCGAGCTCGAGAACGTGAAGGCCGGGTTGGTGGTGATGAATACGGTGCTCACGCCGCCGAAGCAGGGCTTCCGTCCGACAGCCTTCCATCGCTTCGCTCGCATGCCCATCGTCAGCGACGCGGCGTTTCGACTGCTCGGCTTTCCACAGACCACCATGAATATGGCCCAAGGCGACAAGCGGTCCATTCGCGGCCTGGCGGCACGGGCCTACCGGTATCCCCTGCGTCGATTGAGAGACAACCTGGCACCCCTGGCTATGGCGCGGATGGTGCCGGATGATGACCACCACCCATCAATCGCCCCGCTGCAGCGCTGCCAGCGCTGGGTCGAGTCCTTCGAGGGGCCGGCGGCCATCGTCTGGGGCGACCGCGACCCGGTGCTGGGCCGGGTGCGCAGCTGGATGGAGCGGCTGTTTCCCCAAGCGCCGGTCACCCGCACGACGGCGGGACACTTCCTTCAGGAAGAAGTTCCGCGAGAGATCGCCGAGGCGGTGCGCTCGGTGGCGGCCAAGCTGGATGCGGCCGGCTGAGCGCGGGAGCATTCAGCGGCACGCAGCCGCGCTCAGAAGCCGAACCCGGTCTCCCAAGCAACGCCGAGCAGGGCGCGGAAATCCATGCTGTTGGAGGCGATGATCTCCAGCCTCTCCAGATCGTTGCCGACCATCGTGTAGGTGATCCGATCGTCGTGGTCTGAGGGCTGGGTGAGGTTGAAGCCGGCGCGGATGTCGAAGGTGACCGCCAGCTGCCACACCTCGGCGGCAAAGCCGAGATCGAGAGTGAAGTAAGTGTCGGTCTGCGCCTCGGTGAAGAAGGCCTGGCGCAGTCCATCGATGTCGGTCGCCGGGACGAGGTCTTCGCCCTTGGTCACGACCAGAGCGGTCTCCGCACCGAGGCCTGCGACGATCTCCGGACCCATGCCGAGACTGATCCGCACCGGGCTGGTGGGGATGATGCCCTTGACCAAGATAGGCACCCGCAGCGAGGTCCACTTCAAGACCCAGTCGACGCCCAGCACGTTGTCCCAGGTCACGTTGTGCCACGAGCTGTTGCGCTCGAACAACACGTCGACCTCGAGCCCCAGATAGCCCCACAGAACCCGCAGCTCGGTGTAGAGCCCGCCGCCACCGCCCCAACCGCCAGCAGTGCCGTCGAATATCAGGGCGCCAGCAGGTGAGTGTTCCGGCGCAGTCCAAAGGTTGCCGCCCACGGTGCCCTTGCCGCCCAAGCTCACGCCGAAGAAGGGCCGCTCGGCGTCATCCTCCGCAGACGCCTTGGGCTCGTCGGCGCTTGGGGGCGGGCCATCGGGACCCTCGGACTCCGAATCGGTCGTCACGACGTCGCCGCCGCGGTCGCCATCCTTGTCGGTCGACTCCACCCCACCGTCGCCGTTCCCCTCGGACAAGGGCACGCCCCGTGGCCGGAGGTCGGTGCCCGTGCCCATCTCGGCAGCCTCGCCAGCCTCACCTTCCTCGTCTTCTTCGCCACCCTGCCCAGCAGCGGGCGCGGCCCAGAGAAGTGCCGCTAGGCAGCAGAATGAAAGTCCAAGTCTCTCCATGACAACCCCTCGCGACCCCGGAGCGACGCAACGGCAAGCGACCGCGCCCCGGGGGGTCAGCCCTAGCAGGGCCGTACCCTTCGGGCAACGGCTCAACCCGGATCGGCCAGGGCAACGACGAAGGACAGAGGCGCGTGGTCTGACGACCTGACCGTGCGCAGCACCTGAGCGCTGGGGCGCACCACCAGCCCACGCACGAAGGCGTGATCTAAGTAGTTGTCGCTCCAGGTCATACGGCCATCGCTTTGGGCTTCACGTGCAGGCCCCCGGTCGAAGACGCTCGTCAGCCCGAGGGCAGCTGTCCTTTCAAACAAGTAAGCGGTCCGGCGCTCGCTCCAGGTGTTGAAGTCGCCGGCCAACACCACCGGACCTGAATGGCGGCCGACGGTGTCGATGACTTGATCCATGTGCTGGTCGAAGGCGATCGGATCGACGTGGAGATTGGTGCCGTGAACCGACAGGACCAACAGCGGCTGTGCTGATCCGGTGACGGCAAAGGTGCCGGCGATGAAACTCTTCGGTGTGCCGGTGAGCGCCTCCCGGTAGGGCGAGTGGAGAAACAGAATGGGCGTGAGAGGCGAGCAGCGGCTGCCGAGCACCGTGCCGGTCACCGGTCGCGGCGATCGGTGGGTGTATTCGAAGGTCACGCCGAGCCACCAGGCCAGGCCCTCGACGCCGGCAAACCAGGGCCTGGTCTCAGCGTCCCAATAGCCTTCTTGCAGCAGCATCAAGTCGTGGTCAGTCGCCAGCGCAGCAAAGTCGTCACGCCACCCGGCGAGCTTCGACTTGTAGAGATTCCAGACCAGCACCCGAATGGCCTGGCCGTCCAAGCTGCACGCCGCTGGCGTACCCAAGGTCTCGACTCGAGCGGTTTGGGGCACAGCAATGCAGCCGGTGGTCATGGCGACCAGGGCGATGAGCAGCACGTGGGCGACGAGCGCGGTCGAAGACCGGCTGCCTGGTGGTGCGCCACCAAGGTGTAGACGGGGCACTGGGCCTGGCGCAGACGGCAGCATGACTGTGAACGTTTGGCTACAGCACAGCGTGAACGCTCGTTGACAGCCGGCAGCGGCCGACTTGATTTCGACAGCTTCCGGGGCCGGCACACGGCTTGCTGCATCGTTCGTACCATGACTTGGCTCAAGACCGGGGCCGCCGCACTGCTGACCACGGCGCTGACCCTCGGCACCACGACGGCACGGGCGGACAGCTATTGCTTTCAGAAGGAGTGCGTTTACATCCTCGAGGCAGCCGTCCTCTTTGGTGGGGTCGCCTCGATCGTGGGGGGCACGGTGAGCATCTTCGACGACGAACCCAATAACGTCTGGTACGGCCTGGGGTACGGCTTCGGCGCGGTCAACATGCTGGTCGGTGGCGTCTTCGCCGCTGTCGGTGGCAGCCTCGACGAAGAGGATGAGGACCGCAGCACGTTCATCACCCTGGGCGCGGCCCAGGCAGGCCTCGGCGTCTTTGGCATGTTCATGGGGGTACTGGCCGAGGGCCACTACGACGCGACCGAGCGGGCCAGCGGGCGGGCCAGCCTCACGCCGCTCGTGGTGCCCCTGGTTGATCCCAGCTCGGGCATGCCGCGCGGAGCGATGGTGTCAGCAACGTTTTAGCAACGCCGCCCCCCCTCGTCAGCTACGTGAGTCGTCTACTTGGGCGCCGGCTCGTTGTCGTGCAGGCCGTCGATGCACCCATGGAAGCGCTTGATGGAGTCCGAGTTGCGGGCACAGGTGATCCGGCTCTTGATCTGGACGGTGCCCACGATGCCGCCGCACTGCTTGACCCAGTTCTGGTGGCCTTGCTCGATGGTCCTCAGCACCTGCTCCTTGGCCCGCTCGCGGACCTTGGGCTTCAGATTCTTGGCGTTGAGCTCGGCCATCTTCTCCCGCCGCAGCAGCTTCTCGTAGTGGGAGCTCAGGCGGGAGCAATCGCTAGGCGACAGCTCGTAATCCCCAGCCGTCGCCGGCGGCGGAGCCCCGGTCGTCGTGATGGGCGCGGCCTTCGCCGGTGGCTCATACTCCTTCGGCTCCTCTGGCTCGGCTGACGGCTCAGCCGTCGGCTCGGGCACAGGTGGCGGTGCAGGCGTGGCCGTCGGCGCAGGCGCCTGGGCCGGCTCGCCGGGCCCGCAGGCGATAAACCAGCCGATCGCGACAAGAGATAGCAACAACCCCGAAGTCATTTTCCCCATGGGCCGAAGCCTTCCTCATCTGAGGCGCCGTGTCGAGGAGATGACGATGGACCCCGGTGTCAGCTAGCCACCCGGCCCGAGCCGACGGGCTGGCACCCTTCACCACTGCTGCTTCCACGGCCTGCCGGTGAGCCTGGTCGCGTGATAGGCCCAGCGCTCGTTGAAGAGCCTGCAGTACGGTGGGCGCGACCCTTGCGGCGGATCGTCCGGCGGCCCACCGGCCGCACCATTGTCGCCAGCCGGCAATGGGCAGAAACCGCCGTGTTGGTTCAGCAAGGCTCGCATGTGGTCGGCCAGCCCATCTTCGAGTTGTTCGAGGCGGCGCGCCTCGCCCTCGTCTTGCTGCTCCATGGCGCCAAGCCATAACAGCTCGCGTCGAGCCATCGAGTCGCTCGTGATCGCTCTGAGAGCCTCTTGCGTTTCCGTCGCTATCATCATCCACCTCCAGTGCTGGGCCCCAATGGCTCCTCCCTGTCCATCGCCGTGAGCGACCGCCAGTTGCGCAAGAGAGAGCGGAAAGATCTCAGCGGGCCTCTTTCCGGGAGCCGCCGCAGTCAACTCACCGAGCCGCACGCTGTCACTGGCTCATCGAGCCGGGCATAGGCCCTGCACCGCAGGATGACCGAGGCAGCTCTGAAGACCCTCGGGCAGCAACTTCGGCAGCCCGCAGTAGCGCTTCAGGCTGTCTGTGCTCACCGATGGTCCCACCCATTTCACCTCGCCGAGCTGGAGCTGAGCGTCCAACCCCGGCTGCAGCCAGTCGCCAAGTGACTGCCCGAAGGCCTTCAGATCCCGCTTGGTATCCGCCTCATAGGCCACCATCACCCGGAGCCGATAGGCCTCGTCTCGCCCCGTCACCAGGACCTGACAGGGAGGTCCTGCTTCGCCGAGACCCTTGCGGACCAGGGCCGTGAGCTCAACGCCGTCCGGCGGCTTGGGCTGGGACAGGTCGATGATGGCCACCAGGCCGCCGCGCAGGGCAAGCTGCGCTTCGGCCGCGTGGGTGGCAAAGCAGGGCAGCAGGCTGGCGACCAACGCGCCGGACTGCTTCTCTTGCCCAGACCCGCAGCGGCTGAGGATGCCCCACAGGTCCCGACGGACCGCACACTCACGCACCCGGTCTGGCAACGAGCCCCAAGCGTCGCAAAGGGTGTCGGCTTGCTCCGCCTCGAGCGAAAGCTCAGCGGAGCGGCGCTTACAGGCCTCGCGTAACCGCACCGGATCTTGCCCCAGGTGCTCGCGAAATAGCTTCACGCCGCCCATGACCGCGGCACTCGCAGCGCCTTGGCTCGTGATCTCAGCCACGAGCCTCTCTTGCTCGGCAGGCAACAGATCACGGAAGCTCAACCGAATCGTCGGCGCTGGCTCGAGCTGCAGATCGACCCGCCCGACGAGCCCCTGCTTGGCCAGCAGCTTGCGCAGTAGACTGGCCAAGCGCGCGCTCGCCTCATTGACGCCGTGAGGTTGCCACTCCCTCGGCAGCCGGGTGACATCGAGCTCGTAGATGAGCTGCACCGGGCGCTCGAGCCCCGTCGGCTGAGCCGCCTTCGGACCTGCCCCGCCGTCCCGTGCCTGCCGCGCCACCCCAATAGTCGAGACGGACTGCACGACCGTCGGAATCGCCGCCGCCTTCTGCGGTGCCCGGTCATCGCGATCGCGGCACCCGCCAAGGACCAGCGCCGTGCCCATCAGCGCGGTAGCCAAGAGTGCAGTGCCTGTCAGCCCAGTACCTGTCAGCGCAGTGCCCATGTGCTTCATCAGCCCTCGTCCCGCAGGCCCCAGAGCGCATCGCCCAACCCGCTGGGCCGATCGATGCGCTTGTCGATGGCCTGCCGCAGCACCGCCTCACACCCGAAGAGGCTCACCGACTGTACCGCCCGGGTGATGCCCGTGTAGAGCAGCTCGCGAGTCAGAATCGGCGAGGCGACCTCGGGCAAGAGTAAGGCGAGGTGGTCGAATTCCGACCCCTGGCTCTTGTGGACTGACATGGCGAAGACCGTCTGGTGGGGCGGCAAACGCGCCGGCGGCAGTTGACGCAACGGTTCGCCCTCCCGCCCTACGAAGAAGGCCTGAAGCTCGTCGCTGCCCTCAGGGCGAGCGATCACGCCCACATCACCGTTGAACAGCTCGAGCTGGTAGTCGTTGGCGGTGATCATGATGGGCCGACCGTCATACCAGTCCCGATCGATCTGCAGCTTGCCGTGATCGCTCAAGTGCTGCTCCACAAAGCGATTGACGGCCTCGACGCCAAAGCGATCTCGGTGGTGGGCACAGAGGATCTTGAACTGGCCCAACCGAGCCAGCTTCTCGGCCGCAGTGCCCTGGCCGAGCGGACCGTAATGGTCGAGCACCAAGTCTCCGAGCACCTGTTGGAGATCATGGTGGGCATCGAGGGACCGAAGACTGACGTCATCATGCTCCGCGATGGCACGGACGGCCTGGTCACCATCGCCATCGTTAATGGCATCAGCCAGCGCCTTGATGCCGCTGGCATCGCCGAACCGATAGCTGAAGTCGAGGTGAATCATGCAATCGTGGATCCCCGGCTCGGGCCGACTGGCGGATACCGGGAGATCGTCGTCGGTGACTTGGGCCACCGCTCGGGCAAAGCTCTCTGAGTAGCCCTCCCCTTGGTGGTCGCCATAGATGTCCCCAAGAATGGCGCCAGCCTCGACTGAGGCGAGCTGGTCCTTGTCCCCCAGCAGAATCAAACGGCTGGTGGGGGGCACCGCAACCACCAGCTTGGCCATCAAGGCCACGTCCACCATCGAAGCCTCGTCGACCAGCACCACGTCGGCCGGCAGGGGGTTGTCGGCATCATGACGAAACTGGGTCGGCGTGCGGGGCTGATAGCCAAGCGCCCGATGAATGGTCGCCGCCTCGCGCGGGATGGCCGCTTTGATCTCGTCAGCGCAACGAAGGGCGCCCACACTTTCGTCGATCGACTCACCGAGCCGCTGGGCGGCCTTGCCGGTCGGCGCCAGCAGCACAATGCGCAGCCCAGCTCGACCTAGCGCCTGAGCTTGCTCCTGAAGCAAGGCGAGAATCTTCGCGACCGTGTAGGTCTTGCCCGTTCCAGGCCCCCCAGAGATCACCGTGAAGGCGCGCAGGACCGCGATCAGCGCAGCCCGCCGCTGCTGTTCCGATCCCCCGCCCGTCTCGTGAAACAAGCGCTCGAGACCGGCACGCAAGGCTTCGGAATGAACCTCCACTGGGCCCAGCGTCCGGGCGCGGATGCTGTCGACGAGGCGCTGCTGATAGCGCGCGTAGCGGTACAGGTAGAGCCGCCCCAGCGGGTCGAGCACCAGGGGGCGAGGCTCATCCTCGTCGATCGACTCACCGACCAGTGGGCTATCGCGCAGAGCAACGCGCCAGCTCGCGAAGGCCGGCAGCTCGAGGTCCGGAGGCGTCTGAGCGGGGTCGTCGACCAGCCCCGCCAGATCGAGGCGCCCGAGGTCGGCGCAGACATGCCCCTGTTGCACCGCCCGGCTAGCCAAGGCCGCGGCCAGCAGAACCTCGGGCTGGCTGCCGTCGACCAGTCGGCCGAGCGCTCGGGCAAAATGCCGATCGAGGCGCGAGATCGCCCCGAGCTGCTCCAGCTGCTCCAGCGACGGGATCATGCCGTCCTCCCCGGCGCCTTACCGGCCAACACGTCAGATAGCGCCTGCAATCGCTGCAGCGGTGGCTTCTCGAAGAACACCCCTCGGCTTACCCCGGTCGTGGGACTCATGCCTCGTAGGAACAGATAGAGCACGCCGCCAAAATGCTCGTCATAGTCGTAGCGAGGCAGGCGCCGTCCGAGATAGCGGTGAACGGCGATGGCATACAAATAGTATTGCAGGAAGTAATGGCCTTCCCTCATGGCCGCGACCAGGGACGGCTGACCATAATCATCGAGCGTCTCGCCCAAGAAGTTGGATTTGTAGTCCACCACGTAATAGCGCCCGTCGTGCTCGCAAATCAGGTCGATGTAGCCTTTGAGGAAACCGTGGAGCCGCACGAAACGCAGCCGGCGCAACGATCGAGCGTAAGCCACGAAGGAGGCTTCGGTGGGTGGCTGTTCAAAGACCGCGGCGATGCGCTCTGGGGTGACGGAGCGGATCAGCGAGGGCTCGGCGGAGGCCTTCGTGCCCGCCTGGGCGGCAGACCGCTCGTGGCTCGCCGCCGAGCCACCCCACCCGGTGGCAGCGCTGGCCAAGGGCAAGTGGAACTGGAGTTCGTCGAGCCGTTTGCTGCGGGAGATTTGGCTCAACGTGAACCCATCGGCACCAGGCCTGAGGGGGGTGTGCAACACCTCGTGGACCGCCTGACCCACCATGTCGGCGAGCCCACTCTCATAGCGGTAAGCCCCCAGGGTCTGTTGCACTAGCGGCTCGATGGCCCCCAGGTCGGCAAAGTCGAGGTGCTCCAACACCTCGTGGAGAAAGGTCCCGGCCTTGGCCCCTCGAGGAAAGTCGGCCAGCACAATGCGCGCCGGCTCGGTGGACTCGGCAGATCCCGCGGCAGGCTGGGAGACGGCGATGGCCTCACTCACCGCTTCGCTCACCTCATCCCGGTCCCGTCCCTCGGCTTGGTCGAGATCGGCACCAGGCTTCCCCTTGGCCAAGCTCGAATAGCTGGTCATTCGCCACCAGGTGGCCACCGGCTGCTGGGCCCGGCGATGGTCGAGCGCTTGCTGAGCCGCCCCTGAGGCTCGCGGGACGGGCACCCCTTGGGTGCCCCTTTCGAGCAGGCGCCAGCCGATGGCACCGCCACAAGCATCACCTCTGGCCGTCAAGGCACCGATCATGTCCAGATCGGTGAGCTCAGCCAGGCGCCCCTTGAGATGGTCAATGGTCAGCTCTCGCTCCCCATCAATGGCCGGTGGATGCAGCAGATAGCCGAAGGCGGATCGATCCACCTCGTTGAACATCCCCCAGACCACCATGCAGCGATGTTTGGCCCGGGTGAGGGCGACGTAGAGCAGCCGTAGATTCTCGGCGAACGCCTCGTAGAGCTCGGCCCGCGCCAAATGCGCATCGAAGTCGCGAGAGCCGAGATCCATGGTGAGTCTCCCGGCCTCGTCGTGGAAGCGCACCTCCTCCTGGTCGCTGGAAAACAGCAGCCGGCCGTCCCACACATAGGGGCAGTAGACGATGGGGTATTCGAGCCCCTTGGCCTTGTGAATCGTCGAGATGGTCACCGCCGAGGCGTCAGACTCGAGTCGAATTTCGGCCTGATCGGCAGCCGCGGTTGCGCTCGACCGCTGCAGCGACAGCCAGCGAAGCAGACCTGCTGGCCCCAGATGAGACTCTTTGGCCGTGGTGTGCAGCAGCTCGGCCAGATGCAGGAGATTGGTCACTCGGCGCTCACCGTCATTCAGTCCCAAGAGCCGCTGCTGAAGCTGGCTGTCCGTCATCATGGCGCGGAACATCTGAACGAACCCGCGGTGGGCCCAAAGCTCGTTCCAATGACGAAACAGACCCGCCCAGCGGTCCCAGGCGGCGGGATCGGTTTCCATCTCGGCCAGCTGGTTCCCGTTGACGCCCAACAGCTCGGTGGTGATGGCCTTACGTAGCTCGTGAGCGTTGGTCGGCTCGATCACCGCCCTGAGCACCCGCCAGAGATCGGTGGCCTCAGGCGACAGAAACACGTTCTGATCCCCGAGCACTACCGCCGGAATGTGCAGCTCCCGCAGCGCCGCCTGCATCTCGAAGCCTTGCTGGTTGGTGCGGGTCAGCACCGCAATGTCTTGGGCTTGTACCGGCCGACCTGCGAGCGTCCCCCCCTGGCGGATCAGCATGGAAATGTCGGCGGCCACCAAGGACGGCAACTCGCCTTTGAGCGCCATCTTGCCGAGCTTCTTGTCTCCCTCATCCCGCGGGACGAAGAGCACCTCGAGGGGCGCAGGGCCGAAGGGCTCGCAGGCCTCGAAACAGTCGCTAGCCTCGGGCCGGGGCGCCACCGGCGGATAGACGATGTCCTTCAGCACGAAGGGCCGAGGGCACCGCTCGTTTTGACCAAAGAGCTCGCTCACCGCCGTCAGAAGCGTCGGATCGGAGCGCCAGTTGACGCCCATGGTGTAGGTGTCGTTGTCCGTCGTCGCCACGGCGCGCAAGAAGGCGAAGACGTCGGCACCCCGAAAGGCGTAGATGGCCTGCTTGGGATCGCCAATCAGAAAGAGCGGCTGATTCGTCGTCCCATAAACGGCCTTGAAGATGGCAAACTGAACGGGATCGGTGTCCTGAAATTCGTCGATGAGCGCGGCCTGGTACTGGCTACGAATCGCCTGGGCGAGCTGCTCGCCACCAGCGCCGGTCAGCGCCTTGCAGAGCAACTGGAGCATGTCGTCGAAGGAGATGAGCCCAGCGGCCCGTTTGCGCCGCGGCAGCTGGTCACGCAGGTAGTCGACGAGCTCCTTCTTGAAGCGAACCACCTCGGGACCCCGGGTTCTGAAGGCCTTGGACGCACTGACGAGGGGCGCACAGGTGTCGAGGAAGGGATGAACAGGCGGGGTGCCCACACTTCGCTTGGCCATGGCCTGGCCGGAGAAATGCTCAAAGCCCTTTGGGAGATCTTTGGCCGACCGAGGCGGCTCGGGAGGCAGCTCACTGAAGAAGGTATCCAGCTGGTCCGCCCATCGCTTCACGTAAGACGGAGCAAACTTCGGCTTCCACTCGCCGGCAGTAATCAGCTGCTCGATGCCCTCCCGGTCCCAGGCGTCTCGAGCCTGTTCGGCAGCAAGCTGCCACAGGTCGACGATCGCTTCAGGCAGCACCGGCATGTCCGGATTGCTGGCCGCCTTGATGGCCAAGGAGCGGGCACCGCCGGGCAACAGGTTGGCGGCACGAATGCGACGCACCATCGCCTCGGCCGCATCGGTCATGGTGTTCGCCCAGTAGTCGTGCAGCACTTCGTCCCGCAAAGGCGACAGATCGGTGACCAGCTCGGCGTCGAATAGCACCCCGCTCTCGAAGGCGCTGTCGTGGAGCATGCGATGGCAGAAGCCGTGGATGGTCGAAATGGGCGCCTCGTCAACGTTCTGCAAGGCAAGCCGCAGCTGCTGCTGATCGGCCGCCAGGGTGAGTCGGCGGCTCTCGGCATAACGGCAGAGCTCAGGATCGCTGCTGGTCTGACCGATTTCGCAGGCTCGAAAGGCACGCAAGGCATCCTGCAAACGAGCCCGAATGCGAGCTCGCAGCTCGGCGGTGGCCGCCTCGGTGAAGGTGACGACCAGGATGTCGCTGACCGGTAGCTGCCGTTCGAGCAGGAGCCGGATGAAGAGGGTCGTAATGGCGTAGGTCTTGCCCGTTCCCGCGCTGGCATTGACCAAGTTGGTGCCTTGGAGCGGCACGGCAAGGGGAAGGAATGGCCGGGGGTCGGTCATTCAGCCTCCTCCGCGGCGAGCATGGGCGCAAACACGGCGAGGGCGAGCTCAGCGAACTGGTCGAGCGGCGGCGGCACCGTCACGATCTGGTCGAATGGCGGATCGTGATCACCGAACACCCGGACTAAGTGGGGGCTGAAGCTGCGCTCGCAATAGCCGGCGCGGCCTGAATATTCCTGTCGGGCGGCCGAGAGCGCCTGGTCGGGGCGCTTGCCTTTGCCTATCTGCGCCGCGTAGGCGAGACTGGCTCGGGGCGCGAAACGCAGCGGTGCGGACTGACCGGCCTGGTAGAGGTTGCATAGCTCGGTCAACCGCTGGGCCGCATCGTCCACTTTGCCCCAGGTGACGATCCGGCAGCCCGGTCCCCGCTCCGCCCGGCCGATCAGGCGGGCACGCTTGGGCTGGTCGTTACCGCCTAGCCAGCAGACCACCAAATGGCGCACCCAGAAGCCGAGCATGCGATTGGCACGGACCCGGGAGAACTGGTGATGCAAGAGCCCCTGGCCCCACAGGCCGCCGATTTCGCCGGTGAGCCGCAAGCCGCTGGGCAGCCGGGCGTCGACGGCTAGGGCAGGCTGCGGATCATCATTGCGCCATTCCGCCACCGCTGCGGCGATCTGATCGACCGGCTCGCTCAAGTCGGCGTAGCTGCACGACCCCAGGGTGCCAAAAGGGAGGCCGCCGCTAGCCCGGGCTAGCTCTCGGGATCGCTCATCTGCTACTCCGCGCAGCTTGTGGCTCAGCATGGCCGCGCCGAGCTGGTGCTGCTCGCCAAACCCCAGCTCGACGGGCTCTCGATCGGCCACCTCGAGGTCATCGATATCGAGGTGTAGGGCCAGCCGGCGACTCATTAGATAGGCCACCGGGTCTTGAATGAACCGCACCAGCTCACCGATCGGCACCGCTCGATCCGGTGACGGCTCCGACGACAGAACCTGCTCGAAGAAGGGCCCTACGGCATGACGCTCTGGGGTGAGCTGCTCGGCTCCGTAGCGATACATCTCGGCATAGCTGAACAGCCGCGAATCGCTGCCGTCGAAGTAGCGGGGGCTGAAGCCCTGCAGCGGATGGCGCACCACCCATTGGCGATGGAGCGCCGCGAGCCGCTCCTTTTCACCGTCAAAGGACTCGGCAGGATCCCAACGAGCGCAGAGGGTGTCGAGCAGCTCACTCACACTGACCGATGGGGGCCGCTCACTGTTGTCGCGAATGCTCTGGCCCGTATAGGTCACCACCAGCCGCTCGCGAGCAGCCATCAGGGCTTCGAGGAAGATGTAGCGATCATCCTTACGACGGTCTCGATCGCCAGGACGCAGCCCCTGGGGGCCGTGGGCGATGAGATCGAAGTCTACCGGCCGCCCCGAGCGGGGGAAGGCGCCGTCGTTCATGCCCAGCAGGCAAACCACTTGGAAAGGAATGGAGCGCATCGGCACCATGGCGCAGACGGTCACGCCGTTGGTCATGAAACCGCGCTCCGGGTGGGCGGTGTCGAGGTTGCGCTCGAGCAAGGACCGCACCACCGCCAGATCGACGGGCTCGTCGAACCCCGCCTCGGCCGCTGCGGTGGCCAAGAGCTCGAGCCCATGGCGGATCTTCTCGTGCTCCCAGGCGGTGTCGCTGTCCTGAAGCACCATGGCATCGAGCAACTCGCCGAGCGTCACGGTCCAGGCGCTCAACGGGCGGGCATCGGCCAGCTTGGCCAGTTGCTCGAAGAGCGTTTCGCACAGCTCGGCGAGGCAGCCGAGCAACTCGGCCTGAGTGCCTTCGAGCTGGTCGTAGGGCAGCACGCCTGCGAAGGTCCGCAGGCCTTCGGTGGGCATGCCATAGCCGAGCAGCAAGCGGTCGAGGCCGAAGCGCCAGGTGTTCTGATGCACCTCCGGCTGGTCGTGCCGGCTTCGATCGTCACCGTCGATCCCCCAACGGATGCCGCTATCCACCACCCAGCGGGTGAGCTGCTCCACGTCCCCAGGGGCAAATCCAAAGCGGCCCTGGATGGCCGGCTGAGTGAGCAAGTCCAGCACCTGGGACGCAGGCAGCCTACTGCCTGAAAGCTCGAGCAACCGGACGAAGGCCTCGATGACCGGGCTGTCGGTGCGCACCGAGCGGTCTGAGATGCGGTAGGGAATGTAGTGCTCGGTGCCGATCTCCCGCTCGAAGACCGCCTCCACCAGCGGCGCATAGGTCTCTACGTCAGGCATCATGACCACGATCTGGTGAGGCTTCAGCTCCGAGCCCTCTCGGGTCAGCAGGTCGAGCAGCTGATCATGGAGCACTTCGACCTCTCGCATCGGCCCGTGGCAGGCGTGAATGGTGATGCTCTGGTCGGCGACATCGGAGCGCGGCCGAGCGCCGTCGGCGCCGCTGGCGGTCGGATCAGGCGCGAGCTCGTAAATCTCCGAGTGCAACTGCCCGAGCAGCCCATCACCTGGAGGCGGCACGAAGAGGAGGTGTGGCTGCACCGCCACACCGAGGTCGTCCAACTCGGCATGAAGCAGGTGGTGAAAATCAGCGCCCAGGGCGCCCAGGGTGGTGACGAGCGAGGTGCCGGTGCCCGGATCGGCTTGGTCCCTCGTCCACCAGTCCTGAGGTGATGGGGACAGCAAGAACAGGTGGGTCTCGATCTGTGGGGCCAAGGCACCGAAGACCCTCACGAACAAGGGCGGCAGACTCGAGACACCAAATAGGGCCAACCGCTTGGGAAGGCCGCTGAGCGCATTGCGCTTCTTGGCCTCAGTGAGAAACGCCTCTTCGAGGGCCGCAGCGTGCCGGCCGGCGAAGCGGTGAGTGACCGCCCGCCACAAGCGCGGCTGCCATTGTTGCGCTGCCGGCACCTCGCCATCGTCCCCCTGCTCCCAGGCGCGAATCATGGCCGGGCGATAGACCAGGTATTGGTCGAAGAGCGTCGCAATGCGATCGGCGAGCTGATGACGCTTGAGGCCCTTTGGGTCGTCACTCACGTAGCGCCGCAACCGTTCGAAGCTGGCGTCACCGAGCAGGGCAGGCAACTCGGCTTGCACCGCCCAGAGCAGGCGGTCCTCCGACAGAGCCTCGTCCGGTACGGCCTCTTGGCCGAGCATGGCCTGTAGCGCCCGTTGCACAAAGGACCGGGGGTAAACGAACTCGGTATTGGCCGACACGCCGTGGCGGCGCGCCAGCTCCATGCTGAGCCAGGTCGCCATGCCCCGCCCCTGGACGACGACCACCTCGGGCTCGAAGGGATCGCCCAGCGGCTCGGCTACGAGCTGACACAGCGCTTCAGCGAGAGCCTCGGTGCGGTTGCTGCGATGGATGTGGATGGCAGGTTGGGACGCCACGGCTCTGCCCCGGGAAGAGGCGGCAAGATAGCGGTGCCTCGCGGCGGCCTCAAGAGTGATGCCTGGCTTGCTGGACCACCGGACTCTCGCTACAAGCGCGCCATGTCACAGCTCGACACGACCTTCACCAAGCAAGTCGGCGTCTCGATCCCACTGATCTGCGGCGCCATGTATCCCTGCTCGAATCCCGAGCTGGTGGCGGCGGTGTCGGCGGCGGGCGGCATGGGCGTCATCCAGCCGCTGTCCATCGTCTACGCCCACGGTCATAGCTTTCGCGAGGGACTTCGGATTATTCGCCGAATCACCGACAAACCGGTGGGCTTCAACGCGCTGATCGAACAAGGCACCCGGGTCGAGCGCAACAACATGCGCAGCTGGATCGAGACGGCCCTCGACGAAGGCGTGCGCTTCTTCGTCACCGCCCTCGGCAATCCTCGCTGGGTGTGTGACCTGGTGCACCCGGCAGGCGGCCTGGTCTACCACAACGTCACCGAGCGAAAGTGGGCGCTCAAGGCCCTGGACGGCGGCGTCGACGGGTTCAACTGCGTCAACGCCGATGCCGGCGGCCACGCGGGCGACCGTACCCCGGCGGCGCTGCTGGACGAGCTGTCCGATCTGGGCGTGCCGCTCATCTGCGCCGGAGGCATCGGCGATGAACAGCGCTTCGTCGACGCGATCGAGATGGGCTACGCCGGCGTTCAGATGGGCACCCGCTTCATCGCCACTAGCGAGTGCACCGCCCACCCGGACTACCAGCGCGCCATCTTGAAGGCTCAGGCCAGTGACATCGTGCACACCGAGAAGATCAGCGGCACGCCCTGTGCCGTGATCAACACACCCTACATTCAGAAGGTAGGCACCACGGCCGGTCCACTCGCCAAGATCTTGCTGCGGCGCCCACGAGCCAAGCGGCTGATGCGGCTGATTTACGGCATCAGATCGCTGTGGCAGCTGCGTCGCGCCAGCCTCCATGGGCTCAACTACAAGGACTATTTCCAGGCGGGCCGCTCGGTCCACGGCATCACGGCCATTGAGCCAGCAGGCGACATCGTGGCCCGCTTCGCGGCGGCACTCGAGCCACCAGGGAACGCCCCGCCGGCTAGCGCATGACGCCCAGACGCGATAGTCATGGAGGACGGGGATGAAGTAATGCTTGGAGCACGCAACTTGCGATGGTGGGCGACCGCCTCATTGGCCGCGCTGGTGGGTTTCTACGTAGGCGGGGGCTGCGCCGGCGGCACCGATGAGACCTTCGGAGACGATGATGACGGCACCGGCGGCAGCGCCGGATCCACCGTGACCGGTGGCGGGGGCACCGGAGCGGGCACCACCACCACCACCAGCTCGATGTGCGACGTTGACTGCTCACTCATCGAGACGCCGGACTGCCAGGTGGCCGAGTGCAATGAGGGCCAGCACCGAGGCACGGTGGGGGTCTGCGTCGTGGTGGCCGACGAGGACGGCACCACCTGCGAAGACGGGCAGTTCTGCACGGTGAATGACAGCTGTGTGTCCGGCGCTTGCGCCGGTGGACCGGCAAACGACTGCGGCATATCGCCTGAGGCCTGCCAAGAGGTGGCCTGCAACGAGACCAGCCAGACCTGTTCACAGGTCGCCTCGGCGCCAGGGGCGGCCTGCCAAGATCCCAACGATCTGTGCGTGGTGGGCGGCACCTGCAACAACGGTCTGTGCACCGGCGGCGTGCCGGAGGACTGTTTCTTCTCCCCGG
>JAUVCD010000890.1 GCA_030590865.1 Myxococcales bacterium
ACCGTGGCGCTCGCGCTCACCAGCGGAGCGGCGACGGTTGCGCCCCCGGCATCGGCGACTCTCGACCCCACGACGCCAATGCCTGTCGACCCATCGTCAGGGCCAGACGAGCCGAGCAAGAGCACCCCCTACCTGTGGGTCGGCTGGGCCACGGCGGGCGCCTTCGCGGCCGGCGCAACCATCACCGGAGTGCTCGCGCTCACTCAGTCGGGCGATCTGGACAGCGAGGTCTATGCCGGGACCGAGCCCCCTGCAGCGATCACCGACCAGCAGGACACCATCACGGCCCTCGCCATCACGACGGACGTCTTCATCGGCGCCGCTATCCTGTCCGTGGGCGTCACGACGGTCTTTGCCATCCTCGGGGTGGGCGCAGAGCCAGACGACGACCAAGAGACTGACGCGGCCTGGACGCTGACGCCACTACCACCGAGCCCCAGCTTGACTGGCCAGACTGCGGGGCACGACCGCTGGGGTCTGGCCGTGACGGGGAGGTTCTGATGGGGAGGACCACGCTCTACCTGCCGGCGGGCCTGCTAGTGAGCCTGCTAATGACACTCGGCTCGGTCGGCTGCACCGCCATCGTGGACACTGACGTCGGCAAGGGACTCGGCGACACCTGCAGCAGCGACGACGACTGCCAGGGAGCCCAATGCGTCGACGGCTTGTGCGCCATCAGCTGTGCAGCGGCTGCCGACTGCCCGCCTCCGTCGGTGTGCACCAGCGCAAGTCTGTGCGAGCTACCGCTGAAGGTTGGGTTCATCTACGTCGGCGTCGTGGAAGACGAGGGCTGGACGCTCACCCACGAAGAGGGGCGGCAAGTCGCCGTCGAACAGCTCCCGTTCCTTACCACCGACTTCGTCAGCAACGTGTTTCTGCCCGATGACGCGCTACAGGCCGCGGACGACTTCGTCGCCGACGGGGTCAACGTGGTCGTCGCCAACTCGTTCAGCTTGCGCGGGCCGATGACCACCGCAGCGGAGACGCACCTGAACACCAAGTTCTTGACCTGCTCGGGCAATGTCCGCACCGCCAACCACGGCACCTACTTCGGCCGCATGGAGCAGGCCTACCACCTGGCAGGCTACGCGGCCGCTCACGTCACCACGACCAAGCGCCTGGGCTTCGTCGGCTCGTTCATCACCCCCGAAGTGGTACGGCACATCAACGCCTTCACTCGCGGCGCCCATCGGATGGATTCGTCCATCGTGGTCGAGGTGCGCTGGGAGGGCTTCTGGTTCGATCTCGACGAACCCAATGGGGAAGGCAAGTTCAAGGAGACGGTGCTCGCCGAGGCGCTCTTGGACGGCGGTGCCGATGTCATCGCCCACAACATGGACAATGGTCGGGCACTGGCGGCGGTCGAGCAGCGCAAGCTGGACACCGGCATGGATCTCTATTGCCTCGGTAACGACAATTACGACGCTTGCGACCGGGGGCCGACCACCTGCATCGGCACGTCCTACTGGAATTGGGGGCCCCTCTACGTCAACCTCTTCGACCAGATCCACCGAAACAGCTGGGATCCGCTGCAGGTCATCAACGAGAACATCCGCTCCAACCCCGAGCAGAGCATTCCCAACTTCTCGGTCAACACCTCAGTAGGCGGCAACGACCTGGCCATCTCGGTGAGCGAGTTGCTCGCCGATCTGGCCAAGCCGGGCAACGAGCACAAGTCATTCGAGGTCTTTGGCAGCGAGTCCGAGTATTGCTCTACCGGCCAGCGTGAGCCCAACTGCATCCAGTCGGGTGAGGAGATCACCGACGACGAGTTGATCACCATGTGCTGGTTCGTGAAGGGCGTGGTGGAAAAGGCGGACCCAGCGGATCCCCAGTCCAACGACATCGACGCCCAAGTGCCCCAGCCGGAATGTGACACCCAGCAGTAGTGGGTCAAATCGCAGCACATGCTTGGCTGGGTGACGTGCTGACTCGGTGACACTTCTCGTTAGTCGGCATTGGGATGCTGAACGGCGGACTGCGTGGCGGACTTCGATGGCGTGAGGCCGCAACACTCACCGTCTTCGAATTCATCAAGGGCTTCTACAACAACAGGTGACTGCACTCCTAGCTGGCCTACGCCAGTCCGGCGGAGTACGAGGAGCACTACGCCGCGTAGGCAAAGTGTGTCTACCGGACCGGAGCAAGCCCACGCTCGAGGTCGCGTTCGAGGTCGCGTTGGTGCACACACACAGGGCCTTCTTGCCTCCTTGTCAGATAGTCGGTTTTTCATCCCTTCCGTCTCCTTTGTGACGTCGTGGAAGGAGACTACAGGGATGAAAAACCGACTATCTGAGCAGCGGACGGGCAAGGGGGAGTTGAGCGCTTGGCCTGCCGGCTTGCCTCGGCTGCCTCATCACAAGCTGAAGGCTTATGGGGCGGTGCGCGAGCTTCTGCGGGCTGTGTTGGGGGCTGACATTGATGATGTCGACTTGCGCAATCAGGCGGTGCGAGCCGCCAAGTCTGCTTGTTGCAACACCGCCGAAGGGGCGGGCAAAGTGAGTCGGCGTGACAAGGCTCGGTCTTTCGCCATCGCCCGGGCCGAAGCGGTCGAGGCGGCGGCCACCACAGAGTTGGCGGCCGACTGTGGGAATACGTCGATTGACGCGGCGGTGGCGGCCATCGTCGTCGCTGACCGAGCGGTGGCCCTGCTCACCGGTCTCATTCGGCGCTGAGCCGCATCTGGCGGGACGGAGCACGGCCCGGCTCCGCCCCGCCAGGCCTCTTGCTGGCTAGCGCATCAAGCCGCGCAGCATCTTGTGGAGCCGCAATCCAAGCTGCTGGATGCGTTGTGACCGTTCGGTCGAGACGGCTCCGAGTGCCTCGCTGAGGTCTACGGCCCCGACCGCTTCGTGAAGGCTGTTGTCCGCCCCCACGAAATACTTCCGCCGCATCGCCGCCCCACTGTTGGGCAGCCCTTCGCACAAGTGGCAGAAAGTGCTCTTGGCTGCCCGGGTGGCTTGGTCGCAGAGCTCTCGGTCAGAAATGCGAGCCGCCTGCACGAGCCGCGCAAACTCCTTAGCCGCCGCGTAAACGTCGAGTTGTTGAAACGCAAACCCTTCATGGTCGTCGGTCATGGCCCCAGTTTTCTCCGCGCGCAGGGGAATCCCGGCGAAATCAGGGGCCCAGTC
>JAUVCD010000344.1 GCA_030590865.1 Myxococcales bacterium
ATCGGTCTATTCTTGTTATTGCCGGCGGCTTGCCAGCATCCCCCGGCCGCCTCGGCCGATGGCCCTGCGGCGGCTGACCCGCAGGCTGGCGCGGCGGCGCCCGGGCCGGCCGCGGCGGACGCCGAGCTTGCTGAGCCTGGCCCGCAGCGCCCCGCCGACTGGGGCCCGCCACCTGGTCGCCGCGGCGGCCCTCCTGGCGCTGGCTGGGGCGGTGGTCGTGGCCCCAAGGGCGGTCCCGGCTGGGGTGGCGGTCCAGGACCGAGAGGTGGTGGCGGTTGGGGTGGTCGCGGCATGGGCGGCGGTCGCGGTATGGGCGGTGGTGGTGCCATGGGCGGCGGCCACGGGATGATGGGCTGGGGGGCGCACCAGGGGATGGTGGCCATCTATCCTCCCCAGCTGGTCCTGCGCTTTGCCACCGAGGTGGGCGTGGATGACGCCACGGTGGCCAAGATCCGCAAGCTCTACTTCGCCGCTCAGGCGAAGATGGACGGGCACCGCGCCCGCGCCCAGAGTGCCAAGCTCGAGGTGGCCCGGCTGATGTCGGAGCCCAAGATCGATCAGCGCAAGATCGATGGACAGATCGACATCGCCACCAAGGCGATGGCCGACGTCGGTAAGCTGTTGACCCGGCTCTTGGCCGACACTCGGGCCGCGCTCAGCGCGGAGCAGCGTGCCAAGCTCGACGAGCTGCGCGGGAGCCGAGGCAAGGGTTGGGGGCCGCCCGGCAAGCGGGGCGCTGGCCGGGGCTTTGGTGGCTTCCCGCAACGGCCCATGCCACCGCCGCCTGGCCCACGGCCTCAGCCAGGTGCCCATCCGCCACGACCACCGGCCGGACCGCCACCACCGCCAGGCCCACCGGGCCGCTGAGCGACCGATCGTCAGACCCGAACGGCCGGCGGCAGGCGCTGCTCGCCGCTGTCCCTGTGGCGTGGCCCCGCCGCGACCAAGGGACGACCGCCTAGTCGGACATCGCGATCGTGTGGGCGTCCTCGATCTCTGGGATTCGCCAGGGTTCCTCGACGATGGCTGCCCCGACGATCGAGGCGCTGGTGTCGAGCTCGGTCGCGACCACGTCGAGCAGCGCGGTGGCCGCGGTGGTTGCGCCGAGCAGCGAGGCGGCTGGAAAGAAAGCCCCTTCCACCGTGCTGACGTGAGCTTGCCAGACCACCTGGGTGTGTTTGGCGAGTCCGGTGATATGGGAGCCAATCTCAACCACACCGGTGGGCGTCTCACCGTGCAAACCGAGGAGCAGCGCCGCACTTCGAGCGGCCCGAATCCCCGCGGTGCGAGCCAAGAGGTAGGCCTGGCCGTCCAGCACGGCGTGCCCCACGAGCGCGTCCGCCGCCGCCTGCGGCAGGTGCACCTCACAGTGCCCCACCGTCACAGCAACGTCGTTGGCCGTCAGCGCCATTAGGGGCAAGCGGTGGATGACCGAGATCTCCTCGAGTGCCCGATTGAAGAGCCGTCGGTTAGTCGCCAGCATCACCAGCACCCGCCGGTCCAGCGGACGGATGGTTTGCCAGAAAGAAAGGGGCAAACGGCGCTTTGAGCCCAGCGGACGGTCGAGCACCTCAGGGACCTCCGACGCGATCGGGTCCGCAATGGGACTGGTCATTCTGACGTGCTTCGGAGGGAAGATCCCTTGGGCGCCGCTGCGTTGCCACGCGTCGTCGAACGAGTCTTGGGCACCCAGCTGGGCCAGCGTCCGCCGAGTCTCGACGGGCACGTCCTGCCAGGCTCGGGGAGAGAATATCACGCCAGCGACGTGGAGCGCTCGCAGCGCCGCCAGCGGCGGCCGGCTCAAGTCATCATCGAGCCCCTCGAATTCGTAGGTTTCCTTGGCCATCGAGGCATTGTCGCACGGAGCACGGCGACACCGAACCGCTTCACGCGCCACTAGGCGAATGCCATCCGGTTGCCGTGGCGCCGCTGGCGTGGAGGTTACGCTTCGTCAGTTGCTGCACACCGGCACAGCGACACCGAAATAGGGCTCCACGGCAAAATCGGCCCATGGCTCGTTGAGCTTCCAGATGCTCAGATCGTCTTCGTAGAGCACGACGTCGTCGTTGTCCTTGTTGGCGTAAGCGCCCCAGTGCCATTGACAGATGTCGGTATCGCTGCGCGAGAACGTGCCATCGAGCAGCTTTGTCCCGTCCTGCCAGATGTGGAGCGACCCGTCGTGAAAGTTGATGTAGATGGTGGTCCGCGCCCAGGTTTGCATGGGAAATGCGGGCGGGTTGTTGACGAAGTTGACCGTGCCGCCGGTGTTGACGATGTGGGCGGGGGTCAGCACGTTGGAGGCATCCTCGAGCCCCAGCGTGATGACCGTATCGTTCCAACCGCAATCGTTGTTGACCGTCCAGAAGCTGAACCATTTGCCGTTTTCGAAGGCGTAGGGCGCGGCCAGCCAGCTCCAATAGGTGTTGACCACGCCGTGAGGTGCTTCGATGCCACTGCCTTGGTTGGTGTAGGCGGGCACCCGCGTGTCTCCATCGAACTGCAAACCGCCGTAGCCACGGTGTGACTGGTCGGACACGCAGGTTATCTCTGAGCGGTGTGAGTGGGTTGGGCTGACGGCGTAGTTTTCCGAGAAGCCATTGGCATGGCAAAACCCGCTGTTCCAGTCGTTGCCGTAAGTGCTCGAGGTCCAGCGATCATAGTTGCCTGTCTCGAAGTCCTCGAACCAGAGGCGGGTGGCGTCGAAGCACTCGGCCGTGCCGCCTGCGCCCCCGGTCCCGCTGCTCGAGCCGCCCGAGCCACTGCTGGAGCCGCCGGAACCGCTGCTCGATCCCCCGGTCCCGCTGCTGCCGCCTGCCGAGCCGCCTGTGCCGCTGGTAGTTGAGCCCCCGGTTCCGCTGTTACTGCCATCGTCGTCACAGCCGACGAAGACCAGACCCAGGGTCAACCCAACCATTACTGCGGTCCTGCTCACCTTCATCAGAGCATTATCCAGCAAGCGGGCGCCAGCGTCAGCAGTTCTGGCTGCACCGGCCCCCTATTCAGGACCGAATTTTGCCAGCAGGCCCTTCACCGCGTCTCGATGGACCGTGAAGGTCAGCACTTTGAGCCGGATGTAATCGTCACGAATGAAGTAATAGCCCACGTGCTTGCCCCGCCGGGACGAGCGGCCCGAGTCTTTGGCCAGGAACCAGTCGTGGCCGTCGTGTTCGGCGTAGCCCACCAGATGCACCCCATGGTCGTCGGTGGTGATGCGGTGGGCAAAGCGGTACTCACGAGCGAGCTGATCGATGCGCCCCGGCGGAATGTCGTAGTCAGGCACGAACATGACATCTGCCATTGGGTCTTTGCCTGGCTCCGAAACATCCAGCGCAATGGTGAGGCTGTAGCCTGCTCGGAGGGCGTCTTTGATGGCCTGGTAGAACATCTCCAGCGGGACATTGTGATACGAGTCATCGCGCCACCAGTTGTCGGGGACGTCGAACTCAGCGGTGGTGAAGAACGGTACCGCCAAGGTGGACATGGTGGAGACGTAGTCGTCCGGCTCGATCTTCAGCACGTCTTTCAGAAAGGCAGTCGGTGTCGTCTTGGTGCCCTCGAATTCGAAGCTCGCCGGGGGCCTGCCGAGGTGCCGGTCGAGCAGCACTTCGACCAGCGATCTCACCGCTCCCTCGTTCCATAGACCCTTGTCTTGCGCTGCGCCGAGCAGGCCCGTGACCTCCCGCGCCAGTCGTTGGTGGTCATGGCGCGGGTCATCGCCTGGCACGCCTCGATAGGCCGCCAGTGGCCAGGCCCCGTGGCTTTTCCACATGCGGGTGACCGCGTTGGGCTGCGAGCCCGGACCGAGCTGGGAGTCGCCCCGCTCGCTCACGAAGCGGTCAGCCTTGGCCAGGTATTCCCAGTACACGGTGGCCATTTGGGAGAGCTTGATCTTCCGCTTGGTGAGTCGAAAGACCTCCGATTCGAGCAACGAGGTGGTGGCGAAAGCCCAACACGTACCGGTCATGAACTGGCTGATCGGCGGGTGGTGGAAGACCTGAGTGAAGTCATCGAGCGACCTGGGGCGCCCTGCCTCGGGCAGTGAGCTCTGGAGGACCTTCTGCGCCAGCCGATCCTGTTCCTTCTTTTCCTTCTGAGCCTTGCGGATCTGCCCTGTCTCTTCGTCTTGTTGAGCCTGCCAGTCTCGGTCGCGCTTGCGCAGCTCTTCGAGCACTGGGTATCGGTACCGAGTCTCGTAGCGCGCCACTTCGACGCGCCGACCAGCGTCACCCACTGTCGTAGCAATAGTCACCACCGTGGGCGCTCCGGTGGTCTTGGGGCGGGGGCCGGTGCGCCATCCGTCGGTGGGGCGCTCACAGCCCAGCAAGCCCCATCCCAGCAAGCCCCATCCCAGCCGGTCCCAGCCCAGCAGCAGCCCTTGTCGGTGGCGACCCGTCCACATCTTCCGACTCTGGCGCGCGGCTGGCCCCGCGTCCAGACGCGCAGCCCCTTGGCAGGGCTCATGGCGTGGCGCTGACGGGGTGACTGGTCCGGCGGTCTGCGGCGGGTCGTTCAGTTAGCGACAATGCTGTCGGGCGCCGGGCCGCCAGCTGGTCTACAATCCCCTGTTTGACGATGACCGACGACGGCGCCACCTACACCGACCATCAGACCGAGCACGACAGTGACCAGCCGGCCGAGCTTCCGGTGCTCACCGTCGTCCACCACGCCGAGCTGGCCTACCTCGGCATGCGCCACGTGTTGCGAGACGGCGAGAGCATCGTCTTAGGTCGCGGCGCGCCCCATTTTGGCGCTGGGGTGCTCGACGATTCCCGCATGTCTCGCCGCCACTTGGAGGTGAGGCGCTCGGGACAACGGGTCCAGGTTACCGATCTGGGCAGCCACAACGGCAGCTTCGTCAACGGCGAGCGCATCACCGATCGAATGCTCGCTCAGGGCGACGCCTTGGCGCTAGGCGGTGTCATCCTCTTGCTCCACCAGGGGCCAGTGTTTCATGAGCAATCCCGCCACCAGACCATCGTTGGTGTGGGCGCCGGCGTTGCGCGAGTGATCGGTCAGATCGGACGGGCGGCGCCGCTGGAGGTCACCGTCTTGGTCCAAGGCGAAACTGGCGTGGGCAAGGAGCTGGTGGCCCGGGCCCTTCATGACGGTAGCGGCCGGCGCGGCGCCTTCGTACCGGTCAACTGTGGCGGGCTCTCCGAAGGGGTGCTCCACAGCGAGATTTTCGGGCACGAGCGGGGGGCTTTCTCCGGGGCCGGTGCAGCCCGGGGTGGGCTGGTGGACGCCGCTCGAGGCGGCACCTTGTTGCTCGACGAGATTGGTGATGCCTCCCCGTCGCTGCAAGCAGCCCTGTTGCGGCTGCTCGAAGGGGGCGAGTACCGCCCGGTGGGTTCGGATCAGGTGCTCCGTTCGGATGCGCGCATCGTTGCCGCCACCAACGTGCCGCTGCGCGACGCCGTGGAGCAGCAGCGTTTTCGGCGGGATCTACACGGTCGCCTCGACCGCTTCGTGATCCACGTGCCGCCTTTGCGGGACCGTCGGGAAGATATCTTGCCACTGGCTCAGCTGTTCGCTCATCAGCTCGGCGGCGCCGAGGTGACCCTCAGTCGGCCGCTGGCCTTGGCCTTGCTGGCCCACGATTGGCCCCAGAACGTCCGGGAGCTACACGCCGTCGTCGAGCAAGCCCTGATTGAGACTGGCGGCACTGGGGCATTACGGCTGACCGATGCCCTCGAGGTGCGACTGAAACCTTCGCAGCAGGCGGCTCCGGCAGCCGTCTCGCCGCCACGTGAAGGCCCCACCGAGCGTCCCACTGCGGATCAGCTGCGCGCCCGCTTGGCCGCGTTAGGCGGTAACATCAAAGCACTAGCGAGCGAGCTGGGGATCGCCCGCACGACCCTCTACCGCTGGCTGCGGGCCGCCAATATCGATCCCGACTCGCTCCGCGGGCCTTGAGGATCAGAACGTCGCTTGCAACTGGACCGCACCGGGCGCGAGGCGCAGCTGCATCCTTGCCACGGTGGCAGACTCTTGCGGGTCGTCGAGCAGCAACAGGGTGGCCCCGGCCGCGGTGGCTAGGCCGGCGATGACGAAGGCGGCGGTCGACAGGTGGCCCATCGCCTTGGCGTCGTCGGCGTCTGACGCGAGGTTCGTTGGACAGTGGTCGTCCACGCATTGCTCATCGATGTCGGCGGTCTGGTTCAGCGACACGATGCCGGTGACGGTGCCAATGATCAGGCCGAGGCCGCCGAAGCCGAAGGACACGAAGGCTGGCACCCGCAGCGAGCCACCAGACTCGGAAAGCTGCATCTCGATGGTGACCTGGGTCGTGTCACCTGGCGCCAGAGTCACGGTTTGCGGGGGGCCCCAGGCGCCGTCGCTACTCGCCTCGATGCTGTGCTCGCCAGGATCGAGCTCCAAGCTCTCCGGGGTCTCGGTCAGCGGTTCTCCGTCGACGATGATCTGGGCGTCTTCTGCTTCGATCCCTGTGACGCTGATCGCTACCCTGGGGATGAGGCGCTCGAGGTCACCGATTTCAGCTTTCGCCTCGACCTGGGCTCCGTGGAAGGCCTTGGGTGCTCCTGGGTCCAGCGCTTCGTCGATGATGGCGCGGAAGCCGTCGCGAGCTTCGATGAGCCGGCCGAGCTGCGCCTGGGCGCGGGCGATGTAGAGCAGGTGAGGCGGCGCATGATAGCGGGCCTCGGCATGCTCGAACTCGGTGATGCAAGCGGCGTAGCGACCCTCCTCATAAAGGGCGAACCCCTTTTCAGCGTAAGGTCGCGCGGCCTGCATGGCCGCTTCGGTGGCGCGGCCGGGGCGTTCGGCCTCGGCAGAGCGGCAGGGAAGGCTGGCTAGCAAGATGACGAGGAACAGGTGGCAGAGCTTCATGATGTGCCCTCTGAATAACTTGGTCGTGCGCTCACTCATAGCCGAACCGGTCAGTGAAGCTGTTGCTCCCCTTCGGCGGCGGCTGAGGCCGGGGGCGTGAGATCGGCCGCGCTATTGGGTGGGCGGCAGAGGCTGAGGCGGATGGGGTGGGCTCCGGCGGTTCTGTGACCAGCTCGCTGACGACCTGCTCGTGGCTGGCGGCTGGGCCTGGGGCCGGTCCCACCAAGCTTCTGAGGATGAGCTGGTGAGGCAGCTCGGCGGTCAGCTCATCAGGGGGCTCTGCCCCTTGGCTGATGGTAAGCCCGACGGCGAGCAGTGCGGTGACCACCAAGCTTGAGCCGATCACCGCCAAGCGGCGCCGCGGAGGAGCCGGGGGTGGCGTGTGGATGTGCAAGCTGCCGGCATCGGTCAAGGTCCCAGCCCCAGCGTCGGGCTCTCGCCGCACCGTCGCCGCCTCGGTGGCCTCGCTCGGGGGCATCCGTCGAGTGGTGTCGCCCAAGTCCTCGAGGGACGGGTGGGCGTTGCGGGCTGCTCCTGGCATCTGTGCAGTGGCAGCTGTGGGCGCTTCGGCTGCGTCGGGGATCGATCCTCGGCCGCTGTGGGACCCTGTATTCCACAGGGGATCGGGGGCCAGCATCTCCTGACCGAGGGCCTGGGACAGGGCCGCCGCCATTTCCAGGCCACTGCGAAAGCGTTGCTCTCGATCCCGAGCCAAAGCTCGCAGGAAGAACTGGTCGATGGCCGGTGACAGGTCCGGCGCGATGGAGGAGGGAGGTGGAATGGGATCGACGCAGACCTTGATCATCACGTCGCCCACCACGTCGCCCAAGAAGGGCAGCTGACCGGTCAGGGCCCGGTAGGCGACCACCGCCAGGGCCCACAGATCCGTGCGATGGTCGACCATGCTCCAGTGGCCGCGGATCTGTTCGGGGCTCATGTAATGGGGCGATCCGAGCAGCGACCCGGTCTGGGTGGCCGCTCCGGCTTTGGGGACTCCCATGACCTTGGCGATCCCGAAGTCCAGGATCTTGACCACCTCCTCGTCGTCCACGAGGGCCAAGAAGATGTTGGCTGGCTTCAGGTCTCGGTGAACGATGCTCGCGGCGTGGGCGTAATGCAGGGCCCGGGCCGCTTGCACCACGATCTGGTTGGTCGCCCTGGCCGACAGCCGGCCCTGGCGCAACATGCGCTCCCGCAGGTCCTCGCCGTCCAGCACCTCCATGACGATGTAGGCGTGCTCACCGTCGAAGCCGTGGTCGTGCACCTTGGCCACATGCCGGGTCCGCAGGCCCGCCGCGGCCTTGGCCTCTCGTTCGAAGCGCCTCCTGGCCGACTCGTCGTGAGCGAGCTCGGGACGGAGGATCTTCACGGCGAAGGGCGCATCGAGGGTTGCGTGTTGGCATAGCCACACCGAACCCATGCCGCCTTTGCCAATGAGCCGGTCGACGACATATTTGCCTCCGACGACCGTCCCCGCTTTCACTGCCATGAGAGTCTGCCTAGATCAGCGTAACTTGAACATCCTGATCGGTCCAGCGGGCACCGCGCGGGGTGGATGAGTTCCAGCCGATGCCGCCCTAGGGGTCACAAACGGCGAGCGCCGCGGTGGCCTCTTGGCCAGCGCGGCGCAGATGCGGGGGCCCGTCCCCCGGGGCCCATCCCCTGGGGGATTCTAGATGTC
Source organism: Myxococcales bacterium (assembly GCA_030590865.1). Lineage (GTDB taxonomy): Bacteria > Myxococcota_A > Polyangia > Polyangiales > Polyangiaceae > JAPYTK01. The sequence goes on from JAUVCD010000344.1 coordinate 8,528, forward strand.
GTCGAACTCGTCGTAGGCTTCTGGCTCGCCTTGAGTGGCGACGACGCGGGCGCTGCCCATGGCATCGCCCAAGTCGACGACCTCTGCCTTGTAGAGGAGGGTGCCGTCCTTGGTGCTGATCTGGCCGCCGACGTCACCCCAAGGGAACATCGTGGATGACAGGGTTTCCATCACCGCCTCGTCTTCACCGACACGGACTTGATAGGAGGTCTTGGTGCAGGCGAGCTCACTCGGGCCGAGGTCGACGAGCACGCCGGTGGAGCCCAAGGTCGCTACGTTCTCATCAGCGCTGAGCATGAGCTGGTTCATCAGCGTCTGGTAGCGTGCCACGCCGAAGGGGCGCTGAATGGTGCCGTCGAGCTTGGCCACGCTGATGAGCTCGCCTCCGGCAGCGTCCGTTTCGTCGAGGCGCAGGCGGAGCTTCTGCTCAGCCTTGCCATCGTCGATGGTGACATCGATGACCAGTACCTCGGCGGACCGTGCGACCACCCGCTGAGTCATGGTGATAGGGCCATCTCGGTAGCTGCCGGTGAGACGGTAGACGACGAAGTCGCCAGGGAGCTGGACAGGCCGCCGAATGGCGGCCTGGGGATCGTCCCCGACGTCGAACCCGATGGAGTCTAGCGGCGAAACGACGGCAACAGCTTCGACGGTCTCAGGGGGAGCCATCTTCGGCTGCATCAGGGCGTGTCCACAGCCCACTGCGAAGATCGATAGCGATGCGGCGGTCAACATGATGCTCTTCATGGGGCGTTTCTACAGCTCCGCGGAGTCACCGGACCAATTTCGTGTGATGGCTCCAGAAGCGGTTATTGAAGCACCTACGACAGGGCCGTCGATCGCTGATAGAACAGGCAGCGCAGGTCCCGAGCCTTTCAATGACCGTGACGAGCGATGCCCATGAGCGAGCCAGGCGCGATTTTCATATCGCCTTGGGGGTGATGCTCTTCCCACCGTTGTTGCCCCTGTCGTGGTGGCTCGCCTGGCGCAGTCGGACCTGTGCCGCTGGTTCGGGGACCGCTGGCTCTGACGCTCTGGCCGGTCAGTCCTGGGTGCGCCGGTTGATGGCTGTGACCCTGCTGGACACGCTCGTCGTGGGCTTGCTCATCGCTGCCACGGCCCTCGCGCCTGGGTCGCCGACCGAGGAGTCGACCCAGGCCACCTCACCGCCCACCATTGCTGCGGCTCTGGATGACGGTCCTGGGCTCTCCGAGGCGCATCACGGCACTTTCGAAAGCAGTGGCGAGCGGTGTCCGCCACTGTGGAGCGCCGAGGCATTGCGCGGCTTGCTCCCCGTAGCCTTTGGCGTGACCGTTATCTTCCTCTTGTGGCTGGTGGTTCGAGCGCGGGCAGCCGCGCAACCAC
>JAUVCD010000306.1 GCA_030590865.1 Myxococcales bacterium
ATGTCGGTGGCCATGGGGATCCCCCAGCCACCGATGCCGGGCCCGCCCCGATTGACCAAGGCGTAGAGCAGGGCGGGTACCGCCATTCCGCCCACGGCCGCCATGGCCGGCAAGGTCGCCTTGCGCAAGCTCGACAGCTCCCCGGCGATGACCTCCCGCTTGATTTCGAGGCCGACGAGGAAGAAAAAGATGCCCATCAAGCCGTCGTTGATCCAGTGCGACACCGTCTTGGTCAGCGCGAGCCTGCCGATGCCGACGGTAGCCTCCAGGTGAAGCCAGTGGACGTAGGTGTGGCCCCAAGGCGAATTGGCCCACACCACTGCTGCTACAGCAGCGAACATCAACAGCACCGCACCGGCCAGTTTGTGGCTGACGAACACGTGGAGCGGATGGATCAGCCAGTCAATGGGCTGCGGCTCGACCAGAGGTCGCGCGGGCTGGTCTTGGGGTGCCATGGTGGATTGCTAGGCTGCGTCGAGCATTGGACGAGCGGCAAGGCCTTTTGGGTGGCGACAGACTCTATTGGCCTGAGTCCGCAATTGGTTTCAGAACCGCCCGCTCAGCCCAACCCAGCCAGGCCCTATCAACGGCTCGATGGTCAGACCCTCGCCCGGCCCCTGGACCGCTTGGCTTGGCTCACTGTCACTCGGCACCGCCCCCCGTGCCTGCTCACGCGTTATGCGCGAGACGGTACAGAGCATGTTGATCATCCGCTTCACGTCGATGAGCGTGAACAGCGGGCTGGCGCCAAGGACCAAGTCGAACAGGATGGGCCAGGGCCAATCGAAACGATCCATCGACCGATCGAGCTGCCTGAGGTCGTCAGCGGTGATTGGCCGGTTGAGGAGCGCTGGCAACAGGCCACGCGCCGCACCGTGAAGCGCGCCACGAAACAGATAGTACAGCTGCGCTGATGGCGTGTGGTCCGCTGAAAAGAGGTGGACGTGGATGTTGGTGTGCATGTTTCAAGCTTCGAGCGCTTCGATAGCCTCGGTGATCGCGGCTCGGACCTTTGCCACCTTCTCCGAATAGACGGGGCCGGGGTCGGGCAACTGCTCCAGGCGCGCCACGCTGCGTTCCACCGCTCGCAGCTTCTCACACCATTCTGGAGTGGCGAAGGGCTTCCCTTCTTTTTCCCAGCCTTGGGCCACCTTGAGCCAAAGCCCGAGTGACGGCTCTTCTGATTGCAGCCAGCCCTCGTCCAAGAATGTGCGCAAAGTGGGAATGGCCTTGGGGCTGCCGAGCTTGCGTAGCCGTCGTGTGAAAGCCGCGAGGGTCGGCGTCACTTTGATTTTGGCGGCGGCCATCGCCGCGCAGATGGCTTCGACGGACTCGACATCACCCAGCTCGCAAAGCTCAGCCGCTGCCTCGAGTCGGATGGACTCGTCCTTGTCTCTCAAGAGCTGGCGGAGCTGTTTGGTGTGGGTTCGAGGGTCACCGTGTTTCCGGACCATGCGGAGCGCGAAGCCCCTGGCCCAATCACTGTCGTGCTCCAGGAGGTCGACCACCCAACTCGCGCCGGTCGCTTCGATGAGCGCTTCGAGTGCGTTGGTGACCCAATAGGCGTGCAAGCTGTCACCGGCCAGCTCTCGTCCTCCGCAGAGCAGGCCTCGCAAGGTAGCCAGGCTCTCGGACGGATTGCGCCCGAAGGCTTCCTCAGCCGGTTGCTGGAGATCTGGACCAAAGAGCCCTCCCCGATGAGCGACCAGATAGTCCACAATCGCGTCCACCGCGGTCTGCCCGCCTAGCTTGCCGAGGGCCTGGATCACGACCGGCGCCTGGCCCGGAGAGGTTGTTTGTAGCGCCCGGCAGAGCGGAGCCACGGCGTCGTCGGCGCCGAGCTCGCCCACTAGGAAGGCGCCCAAGCTGGGGAAGCCCCAGGTCGAGTCGGGCAACAGGTCGTCCAGGGCGCGCTGAAGGTGACGTTCCGTTCCGACAGCCTCTACCCGGGCTGCCAGCAGCTGGCGGAAGGTCTCCCCGATTCGCTCGCGGTTCAGCCCCCCAAGATAGACTCCTTCCGGGTTGGTGCCCCGGTAGAGTGTCTCGGCGGCGCCGCGCCAGATCTTGGGGTCTGGTTGGATCAACTCGGCGAGCAGCCGGCCCATGATGGCTGGCGTGGGCTGGGTGATCAGCCGTTTGAGGCCGTAGTCACTCAACAGCTCGACCGACGATCTCGTCAGCCAGCCTGCGATGCGAGCACCAAGGGTCGGCTTGCCCGGATCGGCATCGTGGGACGCTTTCTCGCGGGTCGGCCGCCTCCGGTAGGGATGCACTGGCCCAAGGTAGCGGCTCATCGACCTGCGTGTCGATGACCGCACCCTGAGCGCTGACCTCGTGGTGGGCGCCGTCAGCGCGAGTTGGCGCCATCGTGTACACTCGTTCGATGCCGGCGGAACGCCGGATCACCCGATGCGCGGGCCCCTGTTTGGTGGTGGCGGGCGGAGTAGATGCTCTGCGTCCCGACATCGAAAGCGGGGCAAGACTTCATAGCAAGAGAGCGAGTCATGACGGACACCCTAGGGTTCACTTGTCTGGGCACGATGCTGGCAGTCGCGGCCTCGACCGGTTGCTCGAAGGTCGAGCTTCCCGCCAACGGCTCGTACAACCTGACCCTCTACAACATCCAGGTCGAGCAGGGTGGCGTGACCTCGACCTATTCGGAGGGCATCGACATCCGGATCGACCTGCACGAGAACGGCGATGGGTACCACCTTATCTCTTCCCCTTACTTCTACCCGGTCAGCGCTGGTGATGCCGAGGTCGACGGCGACGAGCTCACCCTCAGGGACGTGGACGTCCGCAACGAGTTGTGGTCGAGCATTGTGCTCGAGCTGGACGGTGACGACGGCATCACGGGCGAGGGGTCCGCCACCGGGGTGAAGCGCATCGACCAGCTCGACTATTACGATTCGGTTCCCATGAGCGGCAGCGCCCGCTTGGAAGCGGACAACATTGCCCCCGTGGTGCGGTTCATCCCCGAGGACACCAGCACCGCCCTGCTTCCGTGGACGACCTTCTACGCCTACCTGAGCGAGCCCGTTCCGCCCGACCAGGTCGTGTCCCAGCTACAGGCAGAGACGTCGGCTGGCGACCCCATCGAGGTGACCACCGAGCCCTGGCTAAACACCACCGGAGTATAGCCCGTGTGTGGTCAACCGGTGAGCGCACCATTGAGTATCTCGGCTGGGGTTGCTGGAGCTCGACTACTGCGAGCTGATGGCTCGGGTCTGGTCCGAGGTCCCCTACGATTGGGCGGACGGCAAGGTGACTCCGACGCCGCCGTCCAAAGCCCACCGGTGCGCACCGAGGTGCCCCGGACAGACGACGCGCACCCCCGGGCCCAGAGCCGCACGTGGGTGCGGTCGTTGCTCACGGAAAAGGCGCCGTCACCTCGCATTCCCCGTCTGAGAGTCGGCAGCGTTTGCCCGCGCAGATGGCCGCCTTCTGGCAATCGGCCTGGCTCGTGGCCGTGCAGCGGTCGTCTTGCAGATGGCACGCGCCGTAGGTTCGGCAGTTCTCCGACTTGGCACAATCCTCGTCCTCGAGCTCGGTGCACACGTCCTTGCGGGCGAAGCACCGTCCCAGCTTGCGGCAGGCCGCCGAGCCGCGGCAGTGGGCGTCGGTCTTGGGTCGGCAGTTTTGCTCGTTGAGCATGGTGCAGCTCCCGTCTTCCTGACACCGCTTCGACGCGCTGCAGTCCTCGTCGGAGACCACGATGCAGTCGCCCCGGTCGAAACCGCACGCGCCGAGCTCTTTGCAGAGGTGCGCCGACTGTCGACAATCGTCGGCCGAGCTGATGACACAGTCTTCGCCCTGAAGCAGGCACCGAGCGTGGGCGGTGCACGCATGGGAGCGACGGCAATCGACGCTCGAGCCGACAACACAGTCACCGTCGCGGTAGCTGCAGTGGCCGATGGTTTGACAGCCGAAGGTCGCTCGGCAGTCGTCGCTGTCGGTCAGCTTGCAGGCGCCGTCCACCGCCGTGCAATGACCCAACTGCTCGCACTCGTCCGAGCGCCGGCAGCTCTCGTCCGAGTCGGCGAGGCACTGGTTGCCGTCCCATGAACAACGACCGGTCTGGCTGCATTCCGCGAAGCACTCGGTTCCCGGCGCGCTCTCGGCGCAGCGGAATCCCAGATCGGGTTCCTGCGACGATGAGTGGGGGTGCCAAAAGTAAGCATGGCTCGCGGCATGGAGGTCCCGAGCGGCAAAGCTGCCCCCGCGAACGATGGCCCGCTCGACCGGCTCGCACGGGCTGTCGTCCAGGCTGCCTTCCGCGTCGTCGTCATCGCCATCGTCCTCGAAATCATCATCATCGTCGTCGTCGGTGTCATTGCCCTTGTCGTCGGGCGCACCGCTGCGTGCCTTGCGCGGGGCGACGCCGTGCCAGTCGGGTGCCCGCACACAGACCTCCGGGAACATCTGCTGAAGCATCGTGGAGCCGGTCCATTCGCGGACGTTTCCGCCCAGCTCCTCGATGCCGAACGCGCTCGCTCCGGCCTTGACCGCCCCCACCGGGGCGGTGGTAGGCCATGGATCGGTCCCCTCGTAGGGACCCCATACGCGCAGCCTCATGATGGGGCTCTGGTCGGTACACTCGCTGCCACAGAGGTTCGCCCGGCTGGGATCGGGCTTGGCCTTGCCCCACGCGAAGAAACGCTCCGGACCGTCACCAAAGGCGGCCCGTTGCCATTCGGCTTCCGTCGGCAACCGGCCTCCGGCCCAGCCGCAATAGGCCTCCGCCTGGGCCCTGTCGACACAGTTGATCGGGTGGTCGGCGCGATCGACCCGTCGCGCGTTGCAGTGGTCACCCCGTTTGGCCGGGGTGCAGGCTTGCGCTGCCACGCAGCGGGCATACTGGTCGGTCGTGACCTCGTGACGATCGATGGCGAAGGTCGCCACCTCTCGGTGGTACTCTCCCCAATTGCCGGAGGCCGGGAAGAAAGCGCCACCTGCCGGGATCTGCACGCGGTCGGTCTTGCCTCGAGGGGTGATGGGAGCCTTCGGTGGTGGCTGGTCACAGCCCGCTACGAGCGCGATTGCGACGGACAGGGCCCCCAGACCCGCAAGCACGCGGCGGGGTATTGGGGCGGCGGGGTCACCGAGGCGAGTCATGGCGGCAGTATAGTGCCCCCGTGGCACAACATGGGGCGACGCTGCCAGGCAAGCTGCCACGGCGGCGTGGCATGTTCTACAGCCAGGTGCGCTGTGCCATCGAGCGGCGGCTGGTCGAGATTCCGGGCACGGTACTACGGGTGGGCGGGGGCTGCGTGGCGTCGCCGTCCGAGGGGCGCAGCTTGACCGTCGACGAGCTGTTCCAGTAGCTCCCGGCCGCTCAGAAGCGCCAGGCACGGTCGGACTGACCTATACGATCCGAGGCATGGATAAGGCCGGCCTTGGCAGTTCGTAACACCAAGGCGTTTCTTTCCAGAGCCGACGAGCAACGCTCACAGACTGCGCTCACTGCTCGTAAAGGACACCACCGTGTTTGGAGTCGGCAGGCCGCGGCAGGCCATAGGTCTGGACCGTGCCCCAATGCCCTCCGTTGTCGATGGGCCGTATGTCCGTGGTCGCGGCGCTCTCGCAGGTCGACTGGTTCAGGCTCTTAAACATCTTAAGCGGACTCTGCGCGACCTGGGATCGGACCGTCTTGTAGCTCGGGTTGCGCCAATTCACAGTGAGCCTATCCTCACACTGGATGCCGGAGCCGGTTTCGGTCCAGTAGAGCATCCGCGTCATGACTGGTGCCGCGACATAGAGGTGATGCTGCCATGCGATGGTGTCGGTTTCTATTTCGCGGATCTCAAAGTTCCAACGCCACATAGTTCGCGACTCAGCCACCTGCATGGGCTCCTCATCGAGCACCGCATAGGCTCCTGGCGCGAGAGTCTCCTGTGCACCGCGGTACACGATATACCGATACCAGGTCCCGGACTTCCACGACACCTCGGCCAAGCGCCCGGGCATGTTCTGAATTCTCCGGAGCGTCTCTAGCTTGTGGTCCTCGAACTGGTAGTTGTGGCTGTGGGTGAGACCGCCCCAGTTCACTTTGCCGTGTTTCGGATCCATCTGCCAGCCGCCGTGAGCCCAAGCGACGTCACCAAAGTCCACCTGCAGAGCGAAGAAGCGCAGCCCGTGGCTCGGCACCTCATCGACGCGAAGTTCGACGCTGGCCTCGACCAAGTCATGATCTGCAAGGTCGAGTAGATGATGAGAACTGTAGGGCTCTGGTTCCTTCCCCTTGTCTTCAGGGGCATTGGTTCCGCCGTCCAACTGACCTGGCGGCACGATACGGTCGGCAGCGCTAGCGGGTGCTCGCGATTCTTGCGGGGCCGCGCATGCGACGAGAGTCGCAATGAGCAGACAGCGAATGTGTCTTGTCATGAGCTGTACATAGCACGGCTTATCCAGAGCCTAAGACGACGTCAAAGTCCCTAGCTCGGTCGCGATTCGGACCACCTGATCGATGGCAGTGGTTTGATTGCACTGCATGCCGATGCTGCGAGTGCGACCACAACGACCTGCATGAGCCAGCCAAGAATTCGAATGCTCACCTGTTCTGGCTACCTTGCCGATCCGCCAAGAATGACGTGCGTCAAAAGAGGTGTCATGGCCAGTGTTCCCCTGCACTCTAGCTGCGCGAGATTGCTTGCGGACACACCAGGTAGCCAGCACAGCCGGCATCACGCGCTAGGGCGCAGCCTGCTCTGGCTCGTAGCGCAGCAGGGTTCCGGACGCTCCGGCCGCCCACACGTCCGTGGCGGACACACCACTGATGGTGAGTAGCGACTTCGAGGTGCCGCTACCGAGCCGCGACCACGTGCTTCCGTCCCAGTGGAGGATGATGCCGTTGCTGCCCACCACGAACACGTTGTCCGAGCTGGCGCCCCAGACGTCGTTCAGCGCCTCGTCGAAGCCCGTCGCAGCGAGCGACCAGCTCGCACCGTCATAGTGAAGGATGGCGCTGGCGTATTCCGGGGTGTCCTTGGTTCCCCCGCCAATCCCTCCGACGGCCCAGATATCGTTCGGCCCTGCTCCCCACACGGCGTGCAGGTGGGTGGTGACTCCCGTGTCGATCAGCGCCCAGCTCTGACCATCCCAGTGGTAGGCGTTGCCGGCGACACCCACGGCCCAGATGTCGTCTGGAGCGCTTCCCCACAAGCCCGAGAAGTTGGGGCCCGACTCGCGGGAATGAAGCTGCCAGTCGGTACCGTCCCAGTGAAAGACGATGGTCTCGGACGCATCGCCGTCCCAACCCACCGCGTAGACGTCGTCTGGAGCGCTACCCCAAATGGCGCCCAGCCGCTCGGCATCCACGCCGGTCTCGGCAGACCATTGCATGCCGTCCCAATGCAGTATGCCCCCCCAGTTGACCGCCCAGACGTCGTCAGGAGCGCTGACCCAGAGCCCGGTAGGAACAGAAGACTGCTCTTCGAGGCTCACACTCCAGGTAGTGCCATCCCAATAGTAGACCAAGCCCTGGGGGCCTTGCGCCGAGTTGAACCTCTCGCCGGCCGCCCACATCTCGGCCGGCGCATCGACCCACAGGTCGACGATGGCGTCGGTGATGCCGGACGACTCGGGTTGCCACGACACCGGCAGCGAGTCGCCCGGAACGTCGCTGCCCTCCGAGCACCCCAGGGTCGCGGCGAGCAGCAAGCTTGGAAGGACCCCACCCACGAGCATCTTGGAAACCATGCGCAACCTCCTGCGGGTGTTGACGTGCCCACCCATCAAGCGCGTTCTCCCACCGTATCACCCGTGTTCGGGGTGCACACCCCACAGCGACTCTTGCACTTCCGGCTCGAGGTCCACGATGTGACATGCACGTGTCATGCACACGAGCTCGTGGTCAGTGGGCGCGTCGCAGCTGCGAGCGGCACACTCGCTTCCGCCGGCTGCACAGCTGAGAAACAGCTTGGTTAGTCGCGACAAGCTGCGATGTCCTGATGGCGCGCCAGCAGCTTGGCGTTGGGGCGCAGGCGCACCCCTGGAATGCGGCGGGGTGAGGATCCACTTCGGCGGGCGATCAGGACACCGGTTTGGATTACGTCGAACCTGCGATCGTGGCGAGCGAGGACCCGAAAGGAAGCGCCGGCCTCGACCCGCCCGACCTCTCGACGCTGACCAGCCAAGGTCACGAAGATCGGGAAGTCGGTGTGGCACTTCCAGCCCAGCCCCTTCTCCCTGTCGGTGACCCACGCGCCGCCACCTCCCCCTCCCGAGCCAGTCATTTGGCTCGGCGGTGGGCACCGCACCAGTGACCTGGACGGCACCCAGCCGTAGACCAGGGCACTATCCCGCCAGAACGCGATTCGCGTGGCGCCGGATTTTGTGTTGTAGGCGTCGACCGGTTCGAGAACACGCAGCGTGGCCACGGCGGGACCGGTTGGGCTGATGGACAGCGCCACCGGGCGGCCCGAAAGCACCCGCGGTGAGCTTTTTCCGGTGATCCCCACGGTGCGGAGCAACTCATCCGGCGCCACCCAGCCACTGCTCAAGCCGAGCAGGTCGCAGGCTACGCTGCGCTCAGGAGGGGCCTTTGGCGCAACCGCGGTGTCCAGGTCGACCTGCACGACCATCTCGTTGGGCTTGCCTTCCACAATGCGCAGGGTGACCGGCACCACAAAGCCCGAGACGTCGAAGGGACGAGAGCGAAACAACGTCAGCGACGAAGCCTGCACGACGCCGGCCAGGTGGGTGCCATAGGCGTCGACCTCGACGAAAGCGTCGGGGTCCGAACCGGTGGCTACCGTGACGCCCACTTTCACCTGCAATGGTGAGTCGACGGCGTCCGCGTAGCAGGGACCGCCGCGGACGAAGCATAGCGAAAGCGGACGGTCGTCGGCCGTGAACAAGATGGAGCTGCGGTACGCACAGGCCACGGGTGAGGGCACGGCGAGCTTCGTGATGGGGTGACTCGTCGCGGGCTCGGGAGCCGGCTCATCGGGCTCGTCCAAGCTTGCGGTTGCCGTAGCCACCGTGACGAGCACCGGCTCTGAGGGCGCGGACCGTCTGGTGGCATTCGCGCAGCCGCAAACCAGCGCGGCCGCTGCCAGCGTAGTAAGCGCGCTTCGAAAGCCTCGAGCCACCCAGAAAGTAGAACACGTCCTCCCCAAACACACGAGCCGACAGCGGAAACCAAGCGATTGAGCGCAGCGGGTAGGGCTATGCAGGATGAGCCTGTGAGCTGCCAGCCAGTCCCGTCCCGCGCGGCGAGCATGGTCGACTCCAATCACCCTTGTCTTCCAGCTGCCTTGGTGCGCAGCTCGGATCCGGCCTCAGATCTCCCATGTCACTAAAGACATGGCGTTGAGCGGTCCCGTGGCGCTGTTCTCCAGTCGCCGGCTTTGACGCGAAAATGACGCACCGGCGAGTGCGTCAAAAGAGGTGTCATGGCCAGTGTTCCCCTGCACTCTAGCTGCGCGAGATTGCTTGCGGCCACAGCAGCTAGCCAGCACAGGTAACGGGGGGAGGTTGCTCCCCCATTCGGAGGAAACCACCATGCAGCTTCGTCACCTCGTCCTCATCCTCGCTGTCCCTGGCGCCGCCTGCGCCCCCAAGGGGACCAGCCAGCCGGCGCCACAGCCGTCCTTCCCGACTTCCTCGGCTCAGAAGCCCGCGGTGCCTCCCAAGCCCATCGAGCCCACCAAGCCCGTCGAGCCCACTCCATCCAAGCCCGAACCAAGTGCCAAGCTGCAGCTACGACTCGCCGCCGCGACGGTAGTCAACGGTGGCAAGGTCGAGCTGTTCGCCGAGAACGTCGGCGCAACCGACTTCGTGTTCCACCACCCCGGCGCCTCCAACGGCTGCGGCCGCTTTCGCTGGATCATCGACCTCGTTCACGATGGCGGCGTCCATTACAGCAACGACCACAGCGGTCCTGGCATGGCCTGCACCATGGCGATCATCCCGCCGAGCGACATCACCGTGCCGGCGGGAGGCAACGCGAAGCTAGTCATCGACACCGGTCGCGATTGGTACGTCGTCAACGTCAAGGGTGGCCGCCCGACCATGCGCCCAGCAGCTGCCAGGCTCGAGATCGGCAACTACCGCGTCATCGTTCGCGGCGTCGGCGTGCCGCTGACCACCACACTCACCGTGCAGTAGTCACTGCGGCGGCGCTGGGTCGTAAAGGTGCTCGACGTAGACTCCCGGTCCTAGCCGCCAGCGCCCCAAGCGCTTTCGTCCGGCTTCCTGGCGAATGCGCCCCCATAGGCCCGTTCGGCGCGCTCGGCAGTCAGATTGACGGCCCGACACTCGATGAAGGGACCCCGGGTGTGCGCCTTGTCGCCAACGGATTCGACGATCCGGTGACCTGCATCTCGCCACCCTTGGAGGCCCGCTTCGTAGCGGTGCACGTTGGTCAATCGCAAGCGCTCCAGACGCTCGACGGCATCTGCAGCGAGCTCACAGTCGCCTCCGCTCGAGTAGACCGCCACAAACGAGTCGGGGTTCATTACGCTGGCACCGCGAAATACCAGCGAGCCCAACGGGGCTGTCTTGGCACCTGGAATGTGGCCTTGCTCGTACTCGATGTCTCCGCGCACGTCGAACAGCGCCACCGGACCCGCTTCGAGTCGCCGGTAAAGCTCTTGGGTCGATAGAATATTCGCCACCTGCGCCTCCTCTCGAGCTGCTGCCAGCCCGGTGAAGAAAGAACGTAAAGCCCGCTGACCACGTGTCAAGAGGCCAAGACCAGCGGCTATCGAGCGGGGCTGTCCTACGGCGCCAGTACTCGACGAGCGGGGAGCAT
>JAUVCD010000229.1 GCA_030590865.1 Myxococcales bacterium
TGTCGATGGCAGCCCTGACGACCAGCACGAAGGCCGCGATCGCGCTCGCGAGAAAGACGCCGGCGCCCAGGTAGCGCGGCACCGCCGACCGGGCATCAGGCGGCGAGGTCGCGGCTGACCCGAGCAGCATGACCACGAAGATGAACAAGACGACGACGGCACCGGCGTAGACGATGATCTGAACGGCTGCGAGGAACTGGGCCGACAGGAGCAAGTAGCACCCGGCGATCCCGAAGATCGTGACGAGCAGGCCCATCGCACTGCGGATGGGTCTGCGCGAGCCGACGGTGATGATTCCGCCACCGAGGGTCATCAAGGCGCTCAGGACGAAGAAGGCAATCTCGAGTGATTTCACGGTGCTTGTGTTCCCGTACTGGTGTCCAATATCCAGTCCCCAGCGCCTAGCTATCCGAGAGTCCCAAGGTCTCGGACAAGGCGAGCCCACCGGGCGACGACGCCCCACGGGTGCGCACGTAGGCCTCGAACTCGGGCCGAAACTTCTTCAGGAAGCCCAAGACCGGCATGGCGCTGCCTTCGCCGAAGGCGCAAATGGTGTTGCCCATGATGTTGCCGGCAATCTCGTGGATGCGGTCCAGCTCATCGAGGGACGCCTCACCGGCTACGATCTTGCTCGTGATCCGCTCGAGCCAACCGTTGCCTTCTCGGCACGGGGTGCATTGGCCGCACGATTCGTGGCGGTAGAAACGGACCAGGTTGTGCATGGCCCGCACCGGACAGGCCTTGTCGCTCAGCACGATGGCGCAACAGGTTCCGGCCATCGTGCCGAGACCTCGCATGGTGTCCACGCCCATGGGGACGTCGAGCACACTCTGACCGTGCCAGCGGTGGAGCGGGTCGGCCTCGCCCGGTGCGTCGACAACCTCGTCAGCCCGTAGAATCGGGGTGGAACAGCCACCGGGGATCACGCCGAGCAGCTCGCCACCGGCGACGCCACCGCCGAGCTCGTAGATTAGCTCCCGCAGCGTCAGGCCCACCGCACATTCGAACACCCCAGGGGTCTTGACGTGGCCGCTGACGCCGAACAGGCGACAGCCGCCGTCACGCATGTCGTGGAGAGACGACAGCTTGGAGAAGTTGTCGCCGCCGAGGGCGAAGATGGTCGGCATCGACGCGATGCTCTCGATGTTGTTGACCGTCGTCGGCATGCCGAAGGCGCCGGCTTGAGCGGGGAAGGGGGGGCGAAGTCGGGGCTCGCCACGCTTCCCTTCCAAGGAGTTGAGCAGCGCTGACTCTTCGCCGCAGATATAGGCGCCGGCGCCGGAGTGCACGTAGACCTCGACCGGGTGGTTGTTGACCGAGAAGGGGCGATCGCCCAGGTAGCCTTTCTTCTTGGCCTCAGCGATGGCACCCCAGAGGCGGTCCTTGGCGAGGTGCAGCTCGTCCCGCACGTAGATATAGGCGGTGTTGGCGCCGATCCCGCGGCACCCGATGATGCACCCCTCGATGATGGCGTGAGGATCCAGCTCCATCAAGGTGCGGTCCTTGAAGGTCCCTGGCTCTCCTTCATCGGCGTTGACGACGAGATAGTGAGGCTTGTCGCTCTTGGGCGGCATGAAGCCCCACTTGACGCCCAACGGAAAGCCTGCGCCGCCGCGGCCGCGCAAGTTGGCTGCCTTGGCCTCCTCGACGATGTCCTCGCGCTTCATGCGCATGACTCGTCGCGCCTGGCGGTAGCCGCCGTCGCGCTCGTAGTGCGACAGCTTCCAGCTTTCCTTCAGCCCGTATCGCTTGGTTAGATAGTCGGTGCGCTTGAGCATCCTGTTCTCCGGCCGGTGGTCGATCGCGGTGCGCTAGCTCCGACTCGAGGCTCAGTCTGGGGTCGAGTCGGCGGTGAGCCGGTCCAAAATCACGTCGACCTGTTCCAGCGTGAGATTCTCGTGGTAGGCGCGATCGACCTGCATCATCGGACCACTGCCGCACGAGGCGAGACACTCGGCGGTGCGCAGAGTGACCTTGCCGTCCTTGGTGGTCTGGCCGCATCTTATGCCAAGGCGCTTCTCACAGTGGGCCAGGACGGTGTCTGCGCCGTTCAGTGCGCAACTCAGCGTTCGACACACCCAGACTTGGTGCTGTCCCACCGGTTCGGTGTTGAACAACGAGTAGAAGGTGGCGACTCCCAGCACGTGGGCCGTCGACAGATCGAGGGTTTCGGCGACCCAGTCGGTCACTTCCGGCGAGACCCATCCGGTCTGGTCTTGTGCCAACTGCATCACCGGGATGCAGGCGGCCATCTTGTTTGGGTAGCGCTCGAGAATCTCGCGGAGCTTCTCGTCGCGCTCGGGGTTGAGGACGAAGGACATGGACCGTCCCATGTTGGTTGAGTGTGGTGCCCGATAGCGCTCTGCGGCGCGCTCAGGTCTCGACCCTCGGGTCACGAAACGCTGCGAAGCTAGTAACCGTCACCATCTGGTGTCAAGGGCGCCTCGGGGCCGCGCGATCCCACGTCAATTTGGTGATCCGGTCGGGCTTTAGCTTGAGCTTGGTGGCCCGGTTCCACTACGCTTCCCAGGACCCCTGCTAGCGCGCGCCCTTCAGTAGGGACGTGCGCGGTATTCCTCGGAGGCTTGCGCGTGTTTTGTCCCAACTGTGGCACCCAGAATCCTGATACGGCGACGACTTGTACCAAGTGTGGTTTCAATCTCGGAGGGGCGGCCGCGCCCAAGTTCAAGGGGACGATGTTGATGGGGCAACAGCCCGGCGCTCCCGGCGGCCCTCCCGCTGCGCCCGCAGCTCCGGCGGTTCCCGGTGGGGCTCCGGCCGCTCCGGCCGCTCCAGCCGCTCCGGCCGCCCCAGCCCCTCCAGCCGCTCCGCCCGCCCCCGGTGGCGGTCTCGGTGCTCCCGGCGGTGCTCCGCCAGCTGACGGAGGCTTGGGGGCAACTGTGGCCATTGACCAGATGGAAAACCTGGTGCCCCCTGGTGGCTTTGGCGGTGCTCCGGCTGCCGCCGCTCCCGGCGGCCCGCCTCCTGGTGGCGCTCCTGGCGGCCCACCCCCTGGTGGCGCTCCTGGCGGCCTACCCCCTGGTGGCGCTCCCGGTGCTCCTGGCGGCTATCCGCCTGCAGGCGGAGCCCCTGCTCCTGGCGGCTATCCGCCGGTGGGCGGCGCTCCTGGCGGTCCTCCTGGCGGCGGCGCTCCTGGCGGTCCCCCTCCCGGCGGCGCTCCTGGCGGTCCTCCTGGCGGTGGAGCTCCTGGTGGTTTCGGCGCTCCTCCTGGTGGCGCTCCTGGCGGTCCACCTCCTGGTGGCGCTCCTGGCGGTCCACCTCCTGGTGGCGCTCCTGGTGGCTTCGGCGCTCCTCCTGGCGGAGTGCCCGGTGCGGCCGCAGCCGCGGGCTTCGGCCAGCCCCCAGGCGGCATGCCTGGTGCACCTGGCGCACCTCCTGGCGGCGCGCCAGGTGGGTTTGGGGCCGCCGCGGGGGGTGCCATGGCCGCCGCGGGTGGCGCCATGGGTGCTGCAGGCGGCGCGATGATGGGTGCCCCAGGCGGCGGCATGGCCGGACCGGGTCAGAAGCCTACGATCCGCAACCCGATCGTCACCCTGATCATGATCTGCATCCCGATCTACGGACTCATCGTCTACTACGGGATGATCAAGGAGCTCAAGGACTTCACCCAAGATCCAGGCTTCATG
Organism: Myxococcales bacterium; assembly: GCA_030590865.1. Taxonomy (GTDB): domain Bacteria; phylum Myxococcota_A; class Polyangia; order Polyangiales; family Polyangiaceae; genus JAPYTK01. The sequence continues at coordinate 3,648 of JAUVCD010000229.1, forward strand.
ATGTGGGGCTGGCTCATCCCCTGCTTCAACATGTACTGGATGCTCCTGCTGTTGCCAGCTCAGGTCACCAAGGCCAAGCAGATGGCGGGCTCGCAGAAGCCGGCGCGGAGCATTCTCCTCTATTGGCTGATCGGTCCCTACGCCCTGGCGGCCGACCTCAACGAGGTAGCCGACCCGAACTGGACCGGCTGACCACTGCGGCCGCAGTTGCTGTGGCGTAGATCAGCTGTGTCGGAGATCAGAGGTGGCGCTGTACCAAGGCCGGCTCGAGCAGAGAGTGCGGTATTGGTTTTCTGACGAGGCCCACACGGTTTGGGCTCGTCTGTTGCGCGTGGCGGTCCTCCTGGGCCCGTTGGTGGCTATGTGGCTGGCCGGTGTGTCGGTTTGCCCGTCGGCGGCAGTGGCCCGCGTTCCTTGTCCGGGCTGTGGCCTAACCCGCGCTGCTTGGGCCTTGCTCACCGGTGACATTGGCGCGGCGACGGCCCTCAATCCGCTCGCTGTGCTGGTGTGCCCCGTGCTGGGTGGTGCGGCGATCTACGCCACGTCGCGCTACGTCGTTACCGGCTCAATCGCGCCGGACCGCTGGCGGGCCGACATCATCTTGCTTGCCTCGGTGGCGCTGCTCACCATCGTGTGGGCGGTTCGATGGTTTGGGGTTTTTGGGGGGCCGGTGGCCGTCTAGAGCTCGGCCTCGGCCTCGGCCTCGCCCTCGCCCTCGCCCTTCCGCTCGACCCCTCCCGCTCAAGGGGCTGGGTTGCGACGTCATTGCCAAGCAGCGACCGCTAGAGGCATATTCCAGCCCGGTCAGCCATGAGCGGGCTCGCAGAGCGCATCAAGCGGGGCTTCAAGCCCCGTCAGGTCGAGGAGTTCATCGACTACTATTACCATCGGCCCCTCGCTGGCCTGTTGGTGCAGTTGCTGTTGCCGCTGCCCTTCACGCCGAACCAGATCACCATTGCCTCAGGCGTGGTGGGCTTGCTCGCCGGGCTAGCGATTGGCCACGCAGGGGCAGGACCTGATTATTGGGCGTCTATCGGCGGCGGTCTGTTGCTGCTCAGCATCCTGCTGGACTGCGCTGATGGTCAGCTCGCCCGAGTGCGTGGCATTGCCTCGCCTGCAGGTCGTATCCTCGACGGGCTCGTCGATTTCGTGGCACCGACTGCCGTGTTCATCGGACAGGCATTTTTCATGGTGTCCTTGGGGCACAGCGTCTGGTTGGTGCTCCTGGTGGGTAGCCTTGCTGGGGGCAGCTTGCTCTGGCACGCCGGCCAGTTCGACTCGGCCAAGAACCGCTACCTCCACAACGCCAACCCAGAGTTCGATCTCGGCGGCGACGCCTTGCTCACTGGTGACTACGTGGAGCGCCTGCGGGTGCAATACGCTCAGCAGGGAGAGGTGTTCAACTCGTTGCTGATGTGGGGCTTCAACAAGTGGTGGCTGAAAGCCCAGGCCAAGGGCGGTAGCGCCGATCTGGGTAGTGCGGCGCCGCGAGCCGAGATTGAGGCGGAGCGACAGCTGTTTCGATCCATCTTCCAGGCCGCCATGCGGGCCTGGACGTGGCTCGGATTCGGCACCCATCTGTTCCTCTTGACGGTCAGCGCCTGGGCGGGGCTGTGGGGCGGGCTGGGCGTCTGGGTGGCCTGGGGGGTGATGCTCGGCCCGATGAACATCCTGTGCGGCGTCTTGCTGGCGCGCCGGCAAGGGCTCGACGACCGATTCGCCTCCGAGCTGGCTGCCATGCGGGCCGCCGAAGACGCCTGATCAGAGAGGGACCGGCTGGAGTCAAGCCGCTGGTGGCGGGAGCAGCCTAGGGTTCCGAGTCCAACGATTTGTTGAGCTTGTCGAGCAGCTGCAGGGCCTCGAGCGGCGTCATGCGGTCGACTCTGAGGTGCTTCAGTTGCCCAATCACCGCCTGCTCCTGCGAAGCTTCTTTGGGCCGCTGAAACAGATCGAGTTGTCGGTCCCTCGGCTCGGACCGAATGGCGCCCGGCCCGCCGGCCACCGGTCCGTCCCCTTCCAGGGACTCGAGGATGGCGCTGGCCCGGCTGAGCAACGACTCGGGCAAGCCGGCCAGGCGTGCCACCGCGATGCCGTAGCTGCGGTTCACGGCACCGGGGGTCAGGCGATGGAGGAAGACGATGTCGCCGTCGTGCTCCCGCGCCGAGACCGAGTAGTTGGCGATCCCTTCGTGTCGGTCGCCGAGCTCGGTGAGTTGGTGATAGTGGGTCGCGAACATCGCGCGACAGCGAACATTCTCGTAGAGGTGCTCAGTAACGGCCCAGGCGATCGCCAAGCCGTCGTAGGTGCTGGTCCCGCGGCCGATTTCGTCGAGGATCACCAGGGACCGTCCGGTGGCATCGCGCAAGATGGCCGCTGTCTCGCGCATCTCGACCATGAAGGTGCTCTCCCCGCGCGCCAGGTTGTCGCTGGCGCCGACTCGCGACAGCACTCGATCGACGACGCCAATCTGGGCCGCCTGGGCGGGAACGAAGCTCCCCATCTGGGCCATGATGGTGATCAGCGCGACCTGTCGCATCAGCGTGGACTTGCCGGCCATGTTCGGTCCTGTCACCAGCCACAGTCGCTCTTGCTCCAGATCGAGGGTGGTGTCGTTGGGGACGAATTGGCCGGACGGGACGAAGTGCTCCACCACCGGATGGCGGGCATCCTTCAGCACGATGGAATCGCCAGCGTCGATTTGGGGTCGGGTGTAGTCATGGCGGTGTGCCACCTCGGCGAGCGCGGCGGCGCTGTCCCACCGGGAGATGACCAACGCCAGCTTGCGCAACGGCTCGGCGACGTCGGCCACTCGGTCCACCAGCGCTGCGAAGAGGACCCCCTCACGCTCGGCGTGCCGTTCCTCTGCGCCCATCAGCTTGTCGGCCAACTCCTCGAGCTCGTCGTCTAGGTATCGCTCGGCGTTGGTCAGCGTTTGTCGTCGCCGCCAGCTCGTCGGTGCCTTGTCGATGTGGGCCTTGGTGACCTCGATGTACCAGCCAAAGGCGCGGGTGTATTTGATCTTGAGCGACGGGATACCGGTGTCCTCCCGCAGCCGAGCCTCGAGCGCCGCGATCAGCTCCTTGCCCCCTCGGCGCAAGCTCTCGATCTCATCCAACGCGGCATCGTAGCCTGAGCGAACGATGCCGCCGTCGCTGACCCGTGGTGGTGGCTCGTCGGCAAGCGCTGAGCAGAGCAACTCGTGGAGCGGTTGGAGTAGGTCCACGTTCAGCTCGAGGGCCAGAAATGGGCCGGTCGGCTCACTATCCCCAGTGGCGGCACCGGGGATGGACCGAATCGCCGCGAGCGCCTGCGGGGCCGCCGCGAGGCTCGACCTGAGGGCGCCGAGCTCGCGGGGCGTGGCCTCTCGCAAGGTCGCGCGTACCGCCAACCGCTCGATATCGCCCACGGTGCCGAGTGCCTCACGGAGCTCGACCCTGGCTCGTGGGTTCTGCACGAATAGCTCGACCGAGTCGAGTCGCCGGCGGATCGTCACCACGTCGACCAAAGGCGCCAGCAGCTGCCGTCTGAGCCACCGCGCGCCAGCGGCGGTGACGGTGGCATCGATGGTGTCCAGCAGTGACCCACGCCGACCGCCCTCGATGCCTCGCACCAGCTCGAGATGGGCCCGAGCCGTCTCGTCGATGCGCATGCAAGCATCCAGGTCGAGCCGTGCAACCCGTCGCACGGGTAGGGTCATCGCTGGCAGGTAATGGCTCGCGAAGCGCAGCGCACGGGCTGCGGCTCGGACGGCCTGTGGACCGTGGTCCCGGCAGGCGTCGTCATAGAGCGGGGCGGCCACGCGCTCGTCCAGATGCTGGCGGAGATCATCCTCTGCCAGCGACGAGTCACTGCGAACCGCGGACCGCGGGGACGCCACGGCGATGGCGTTGCGGAGCTCGTTCAGCGCCTGGGGCAAGACGATCTCCCGGGGCTCAGCACGGGCGATTTCAGCCACCAGGAGCGCCCGGCCGGTGACGGTGCAGGCGCTCATTTCGGCGGTCGACAGGTCGAGCAAGGCGAGGCCGAAGTCGTCGGCGGTGTCCGAGCCATCGACGGCGCAAAGATAATTGTTCTGCCGTGCGTCGAGCTGGTCACTGTCGGTCAATAGCCCCGGCGTGAGTACCCGAACGACCTGTCGCGGGACGATGCCCTTGATCTTCGATGGATCGCCCAGCTGCTCGCAGATGGCGACCTTCTGGCCTGCCGCCAGCAGTTTCACCAGGTAGTTGTGCGCCGCATGGTGAGGCACGCCGGCCATCGGCACCTCATCGGGCGCCCCTTTGTTGCGGCTAGTCAGCGTGAGCCCCAGCTCGCGAGCCGCGACGACGGCGTCGTCGTTGAACATCTCGTAGAAGTCGCCGAGCCTGAAGAACAGAATAGCGTCCGGGTAGGCGCTCTTGGCGTCACGGTACTGGCGCATCACAGGCGTCAGGCGCTTGGCTCCCGGTCGATACACGGTGATTCCTACCTCGGAGCGTCTAGCGGCTGGCGCCCTCCGCTGCAACGGCGGCTGTGCCCTTCGGCGAGGGCCTGACCGCTTGGGTCGCCCAGCTCAACAGCTGTCGGTCCTGGAAAGGTGGCCCACCTGCGGCTTGGTCGCCGGCGAGCTAGGCAGGATGCAGCGGCGACAATAGACCTACCTGGGAGGGGAGCAAGTTGGCGATCAGCTCGATCAGATCTTGCCGGCCGAATTTCGACGACAGTGCATCGACCACCTCGCCAACCGAACGCTCCGTGGCGAAGGCGTCGATGACCTCCCGAGCGGCGACGGGCACCGCAAAATCGTTGCCCGGTCCGAAGGCGACCCGTGCCGTTCCTTTCAGCATGGCTCCTTCGATCTCGTAAGGCGGGGTGAAGCCAGTTTTGGTCACCTTCTCATGCTCGATGCCGAAACCTTGCACCCCATTGCTACGCACTACCTGCAAGGCGAGGACTTCATCGAGCGAGTAGGGCGGTCGTATTGGGGCTTCGCGCCGCTCGGCAATGACTTCGAACATAGGGCTGCCGACGCCTGTGAGGGCGTGCACCACCCGCCATTGATCGATCGGGTCGAGCGCTTCGCAGCGCGCGATTAGCGGCTCGTCGGTCAGGTAACGGCTCAAGTCCCATGCCGCGGGATGGAGCCAGCTCGCGTAGCGCAGGCCCGCGCTGTCGAGCAGGTCGAAGAGGCCACTGACGTCATAGGTGTGTTCCAGAGGGTGCAGCAGGGCGTCGGCGACGAATGGACGATCGTGGTCCCGTGCGTTGCGCAAGCCGGTGAGCGACGGGCGTCCAATCGGCGCGCAACGTGGAGCGTCGAGCACGGCGTCGAGCATGGTGCTCGCGAGCTGGTAGCGTTGGTCGGCGCTCTCGCCGTCCTGTGACAAGAGCTGATGGGCGCTGCGAAACGGGACCAGCGCTCGCCGGTGCATCTCGTTGTAGACCATCACGATCGCGGCCCCGTTGGGCTTGAGCGATCTGCTCAGGCTCGTCGCGCCGACCAGGGGGTCGGGCATGTGGTGGATCACACCGGTCGACACCGCCAGATCGAACTCGGCCTCGTAGGCGGCATCAGCGATGTTTTGCTTCTCGAAGAGAACGTTGTCGACGCCAAGCTGGGCCGCGAGTGAGCGCGCGATGTCCAGTACGCCGTCGGACAGATCGGTCGCGACGATCTCCGCCTCGGGGTAGCACAGCGCCCACATCGAGGCTTGCTGGGTACCGCAGCCAGCGATCCAAATGCGCATGGACGCTGGAAACCAGTCCTCCAGGCGCCGGCGGGTAAGAAAATTCAACACGCCACGGGCGAATCCCGCCGGCAGCTGCTGGGCGACGACCGATGGCTGGGGATAGGGAAAGGCATCGTATTGTGCCTCGACGGCGTCAAAGCTGGACATGGCGCGTGAATCTAGACTCTAGGCCGCCACGCTGGAACCCCATGGACACCGGGCGGCGGGATGGTCGGAGCAGAAGGAGGCGCCTGCCGCACAGCACTGGCCATCGGGCCGTGGTATTGGGTGCCCATGGATCTGTTCAGCTTGGCCCACAGGTTGGCAACCCCGTTTCGGTTCACCCCCGATGAGGCACAGGACCAGCTGCCCATCGGTGCTCACGGCGCTATCGGCGATGGCCACAGCTGTGCGCTGGTGCGGGCCGATGGCGCCATCGACTGGCTCTGTCTTCCTCGGTTCGACAGTCCCAGCGTCTTCGCAGAGATTCTCGATTCTGAGCGTGGCGGGGTGACGGCAATTCGGCCCGCCCAGCGTCCCTTTGAGAGCCTGCAGCAGTACGAGCCGGACACCAATGTGCTGTGGACCGAGTTTCGCGTCGCGGGTCAGGGGCTGGTGCGGGTGACCGACTTGATGCCCTGGCAGGACGATCCTCGGGCGTCCATTCACGAGGTGCATCGGCGGGTTGAATGTCTGGAAGGAGAGGTCGAGCTGGACGTGATCTTCGATCCACGGTTCGACTATGGCGCCGAGGCGGCGGTGATCGACCGAAGCGAGCATGGCCTCTTGGCTCGCGGCCAGGGTGGGAAGCGGCTTGCGGCGGTGCTCAGCGGCGCGTCGAGGTGGACAGAGCGTGAGGCTGGTGGCCTGCAGACCCGCCTCAGACTCAAAGAGGGGCAACGACGTTGGCTGGTGCTGTCCTGGGACGCGCCTCGCGCCGAGCCCATCGGCGCCTATCGACCTGACGAGCAGCTGCGCAGCACCCGCAGGCAGTGGCGTGAGTGGACTCGTCGTATTCGCTACGACGGGCCGCGGCGGGACGCCGTGATTCGGTCGGCTCTGTGTCTGAAGATGCTCATCTACGCGCCCACCGGCGCCATGGTGGCTGCCCCGACCACGTCGCTGCCCGAGTGGGTCGGAGGTCAGCGAAACTGGGACTACCGATACACCTGGACACGGGACACGGCCATGGCCATCCGGGCGGCTAACCGGATCGGCTGCCGGACCGAGGCGCGCGACTTTTTTCATTTCGTGCGCGACAACATGGACGTCCGGCACGGGCTCGAGGTGATGTATGCCATCGACGGGTCTGACGTACCGAACGAGCGGTGTCTGGATCAGCTGGCTGGGTACCGCGGCTCGGGGCCGGTGCGGATCGGCAATGGGGCCCGGGACCAACTCCAGCTCGACACCGCAGGCGCGCTGCTCGACGCGGCCTACCTCTATGAACAGTTTGGCGGGTCGCTGACCCTGCGTGCCTGGCGACGATTGCGTGACCAGGTGGAGCTGGTACGGAAGCACTGGCAAGAGCCTGACGACGGTATTTGGGAGCCCCGCGGTAGGCGCCGCCACAACGTGCATTCCAAGTTGATGAGCTGGGTCGCTTTCCACCGTGGGGCCCAGCTGGCCGCCCGGTTTGGCGACCATGCCCTGCAGTCCCAGTGGAGCGAGACCGCCGCGTTGGTCCGGGCGGAGATCTTGGAGCGAGGGCTGGATCCGAAAGGCCGACATTTCGTCAATGCCTATGGGGACAGTACCGCCGACGCCGCGCTGCTGCTCATTCCAATCCACGAGCTGTTGCCGGCGGACCACCGGCTGGTGCAACAAACGGTCGACCAGGTCGTGGCCGAGTTGAGCGACGGCCCCTTCTTGCACCGTTACCGAATCGATGATGGCGTGGGGGGGGCTGAGGGAGCCTTCGTGCTCTGTGGCTTCTGGCTCGCCGAGGCGCTGACGATGGCTGGACACCTCGATCAGGCTCGGGAGGTTTTCGAGGCCCACGTCGATTCGGCCAATCACCTCAGTCTCTTGGCAGAAGAGCTAGACCCGTCATCGGGCGAGCTGCTCGGAAACTTCCCCCAGGCGTTCAGTCATCTCGGATTGATCAACGCCGCGCAGCGCATCGACGACGCGCTGCGCCTCCGGGATCAGGTCTCGAGCTAGCCCACACCGACTGGGATCAAACCCCCTCAACGGCTGGCGCGAGGGTCACATCGATGCGCCGCACCCGTCCCTCACGCACCGAACGAGCGAGCCGGGCGCCGAGCTCCGGGCCTGCCACCACCTCGGTCGTGCCATCAGCCATGGTGAGCTCGTGGCGCACCGGTTTGGCGCCGGCTTTGCCCCAAGTGTCTCGCCGTGGCTCGTTCCGATAGACGACCAAGGTCGATCCGAGCAGCTTGAAGGCAAAGCTGTTCTTCACAATGGCAGCCTCGAAGCGTTTCTTTTGTCCGTCGTGGGTGGTGACCGTTTCGTCCTTTTCAGTAAACAGCCAACCGGCCAAGGCCGGTTCGAGGCGGAGGCAGAGCTCGCCCTTCGAGCTGAGCTGGAAGGGCCCCGGTCCGGCCACCATGAGCATCCACAGGTGGAGCATTTCGACGGTGATGCCGCTGAGGCGAGCCTGGAAGCCGCGCCCGTGTAGCAGCGGGTCGGCATAAGCACTGCTGACGATGAAGGAGGCGCCTTCGAGAGTGCTTCTGCCGTAGACGGCAGGATCGTGGAAGGGGATCAGAACCGCGCGAAGATCGTCGTAGAACTGTTCATACAGTCCCGCCCGAATGATCTCGAGCAGGTATTTGTACTCCATGTGAAGGTAGATGGATTCGTTCTCCAGCCAACCCCGGGGGTAGGCCCCGACGGCGCGGCCGAGCTCGAAGCTCTCGCCCGACATGTCTACGCAGGAGCGGTACATTTTCAGCTTCGCATCGAACAGATCGCTGCGCCGGACCGCCTCGTAGATGTCCTGCGCCTGCTCGGGATGAACCTTCAGGAAATGGACCGGTCCCTCTAGGAACAGCGGGGTGGGCTCCTGTCGAAATGCCGTCGGCCGCACCAGGGCAAGGCCCTGCTCGCTGGTGCGACCGGTGTCTTCACAGGTGACGACATGGTTGACGAAGTACGTGTAGGGCACGCCATCGGGACTCAGCGTTCTGCCGGGTCCTTTGGCGTCGTGGATGCCGGTCAATAGCGCGAGTCCGCGAGCGGCGAAGGCACTCAGGCGCTCGCCGCTCAGCGGTAGCTCCTCCCCTGAAACGCCGAGCCGCGTCTGGTCGCGATAGGCCTCCTTGGCCGCATTGCTTTGCTCCCAGTAGGCCATCGCCGCGGTCGCTGAGCGGTCGGCGAGGCGCTGGTCGATGGCGAGCTCGAGCGTGGTGATGAGATCGGCCAGCTCTTGGTAGACCGGGACGCTGACCTCGCCGAGCGCCGCCAGGCTGTCGACCAGGAAGCGAC